>VXMP01000074.1 GCA_009841075.1 Acidimicrobiia bacterium
CCCGGGCGGCCTTGACAGCCGATTACGCCCCCTACTTTCTGCCTTTTCTTGAAGCCCCCACGACTATGTGCCGGATTCCCACCAACAGCTGTCCTCGTTGCCTGCCTCCGAGGGGGTAGGGGTGGGTAAAACCTATCGATTTTGCCCTCCAACGCTCATAGCCAGGGTCATTCCCAAACCGAAGGGACTCTTACTGATCGGGCTCCTGCTGGTCGGACTCGTGTTCGCCTTCTTTATTGCGCCACAGCCCACCAGCGTCTCGGCGCAGAATCAGCAGAATCAACCCATCATGGTGCCGAACAACTGGCCGCTGGTTCCTGACGGCATCGGGCCCAACGAGCAGTTCCGGCTGCTGTTCGTGACCAAGGATAAGAGGCACTCGCAAGTCAGAGTGATCGACTCCTTCAACAAATTCGTGCAGGACCAGGCCAAACTCTCCGGTGCCGCCCTCCCCGCCCTCATTCCCTATGCGTCCAGGTTTCGGGTGGTGGGTTCGACCGCTGCCGTCAGCGCCCGCGATAACACCTCGACCACCGGCAACGGCGGCGTGCCTATCTACTGGGTGAAAGGCGCCAAGGTCGCCGACGACTACGGCGACTTCTACGACGGATCGTGGGACAGCGAGGAGGCCCGCGACCAGGCGGGAAACCTCATAGCCGAGGCCGGAAAGAGAGTCGATGTATACACGGGCAGCACCAGTGCGGGCCTGTCCGATCCAAATAACCCTTTGGGGCCGTTCAAGAACGCCGCTGAACGTGACGCAAACCCAAAGCCGGCTCGAATGGGCACCCTGAACGGGAACGACCCGAGCAAATATACGCCGTTGCGGTCCGCTGATCTGCCTCCCGGAGCTTGGGATAAAGGGCACTTCTACGCGCTGTCTCCGGTGTTTCAGACGAAAGGAACGGTCAGAGTCGTCAAGCACCCTTCTGAACTCCCAACGTTCACGGAAGGCTACGCCGGCTTTCAGAATGCCGGGGTAATAACTCAGATCAAAATGAATCCGCCCAGCTCGGATAGCACCGCTTCGGTCACGCTTCGGCTCACTGACGACGCAACCTCCGACTTCCTCGCCCCCAAGTTGGAGGAGCCCCATAGCATCACGGTCGGCACCAATGCGACCTCCGGCTACGGGTTCCGGACCAGGCCGGATCGCTACACCGCCTTAGGTGGGACTATCTCCCTGGAGATCACCGAGGCACCGGAGGGCTACGATATCGTGGGCGGGCCGGTGGAATGGACGGTCAAGGACGATCCCGACATCAACTACCCACTGGTTACGGTGGGCACCGAGAAGTTCGGCAGCGGTGACCCCATCACCGAGGTGACGGAAGGCCAGGATATACGTTTCTTCACCGTGACCGTGGAACCTTGGGAGGGTGATGACTCGAACAATAGAGGAGAGGCTATTTTAATAAGCGCTATTGCCACGGAAGAGGGTGGTGATTTCGTCGGGCCGTACCGAAGCTCCTATTACGCAGGCGACAGCGTGAGAACCATCAAGGTCTTTGAAGAATCCGGGACACCCACAGTCAGGAAGGAAGTGGTGGCCGCGCTAGTCGATGCGTCCAACGACAACGACGGTTCCGTCACCTTCACCGTGCTCCCTGGTGTAGGGTACCGAACGGAGGAAGCGACCAGTTCCGCGACGGTGGCGGTGAAGAACAATCCCGATGCCACGGGACGCGAGCTGCGCGTGAGTGACATTTCCGTGAACGAGGGGGATGAAGCGGTGTTCACGTTCGAGGTGGACCGCGCCCCCGAGGACGGATCCGTATTCGTGGTGGGATGGGGCTCTAATGAGGATACCGCTTCAAGCGAAGACTGGGAAATTCCCAACGACAAACTGACGTCTCTTTTCAATTGGCCTGCGGGGCAAACGAGCGCCTCGTTATCCGTACAAACCAATGACGACGACCGCCATGAAGATGACGAGACTTTCGCGATTGAGCTGTATGGGGCACGGGGGATAGGTATCCCCTTTGGCAGTATCACGGCGACCGCGACCATCGTGGACAATGATCCCTTCCCGGTGATGTCCCTCTCTTCGCCTAGAGCGAGTGAAGGCGGACAGCTCAGGTTCAGAGCGAAGTTAAGCAACCCCAGCGACCGGAAGATCAGCGTCAGATACAAGGACACCGGCGACGGCACCGCCCAGTCCGGCGTGAGGTACACGGCGCTGCCGTCCGGCAAGCTGAACTTCGCCCCCGGGGACACGGAGAAGACCATCGTCGTCGATGTCCTTGACGACCAGGTCACCCAGAAGGATGACGAGACGGTGATACTGCGGCTGAGTCGACCGAGGAATGTGGCCTTAGAGGGCGAGGGTCGCACGCTGGAGTCCTCCGGCATCATCAGCAAAGACTCATCGCTTCTCCCGAGGGTGCGTATCAGCGAGAACGTGGTGCCCGTCCACGAGGGCGATCCCGTCGTCTTCTACGCGGAGGTGTGGGTAGACGGGAAAGTGGCTCCCTGGGACAAGGACATCACCATTATGTCGCAAGCGGTCTCCGGCACCGGAACCATGTCGGGCCAGGATTTTCCAAACATTGTTATCTCAACCGTCATTCCGGCAGGCGATGTTCGCAGCCCACCCATCGAGGTGCCTACCTACAAGGATACGGAAGACGAAGGATCTAAGACGCTGGGCCTTCAAATTAATTTGGCCGTAGTTGGAGGGGTTACAGGTACTGTAGAGTCCGACATCACTCATCAGGTCTTCGCCACCATCTACGACGGTAGAGCCGTTATTGTAGGCGATGCCGAAACGGCCGAGGGCCAGGTCATGGAGTTCACCGTAGGTCTGGCCGCACCGGCTGTTGATGACGTAGTTTTCACCTGGAAAACCGAGGACGGCACCGCCATCGCAGGCACGGATTACACGGCGGTGACCAACGGGCAGGTCACCATTCCCGCCGGTGAGGAGTCCGCGACGATTTCCGTGACCACCCTGCAGGACACCATAGATGAGCCGCGCCAGACCCTGGACGTGGTGCTGGTGAAGACGTCCGGCACGGCGCAGGAAGTACGGTTGAGGGCCACCGGCGTCATCCGCGACGACGACCGCCGTCCGCTTCTCAGTATCTCCGACGTCAGCGTGACCGAGGGGGGCACGGCTCAGTTCCAGGCGAAACTGTCCGCTGTCTCGGAAGGGGATATCACCGGCGACTGGGAGACCGTGGACGGCAACGCCCGGGCGGGCCTGGACTATGAGGCAGGTCGTGGCACGTTCACCATCCCGGCAGGCAGCCTTACCGCCGACATCTCTGTTGTCACCATCGATGACGATTTGGACGAGGTCGACGAGTGGTTCAGGGTAGTACTCTCCCACGCGCCCGGCACGACGTACACGGCGGGCGGGGGCGTCGGCACCATCGTCGACAACGACCTTCTCAAGATAGCCATTTCGAGTACTAAGGTGTCGGAACCGGTGACGAGGGGATCGAGTGTCGCTATGACCTTCGACGTGCGCCTGTCGAAAAAGGCCAAGACACCGATCACGGTGCAGTGGAAGACGGTGCCCGGAACCGGCGAGCATCCCGCAGAAACGGGCGGTGAATCACAACTCGGGCAAAACGACTACACAGCGGTTCCGCCCACGACCCTGACCTTCACCAAGGAAGAGCAGGTAAAGGTGATCACCGTGCAGGTGCACTACGATACCGTCGTCGAATGGGACGAGACTGTTCAGGTCGTCCTGGAAAACCCTACCGGCGCGTCCATCGCGGATGGGACCGGAGTCGGCCTGATCTTGGACCGTGAACGGGTCGACTATTGGATCGATAGTAGAACCACCGAAATCCCAGAGGGCGAGAGTCTGGTGGTGCACGTCTACCGCAGCCGGGGAGCTCAGGAATCGCCCGCCAACAAACCCTGTCTACTGGAAGACGGGGGCACCGCCACGCCTTCCAACGAGGCGACCGCGTTCGTGGGCG
>VXMP01000049.1 GCA_009841075.1 Acidimicrobiia bacterium
GCGCGTCGTTTGCCATGTGGAACATAGTCTGGAATCGAACCCCCCACGGATTCCCCCCCCTTTTCTCGTAGTCGCGGACAAACACACCCGCCCGCTCGTACATTTTTGCTGCGATTTCTTTGTCGCGTCGGGTGCGGAAGGTGGGGCAGGTGCGGGTGTTGGGGTTGAAGAGGGCAAAGTCGGCTTGGGTCAGGGGGTATCGCCGCTGCGGGTCGGCCATATCCTCCACCTGAAAGAGGAAGAAGGCGAACTCGGCACTGGGAACAGTGTGTTCAGGCCCGCTCAGGTTAAGTAGACAGAACTTGATCCTGATGTCTATTCCAGGAAATACCTTCGCGCGGTTCTCAAAGTCGTAGAGCGAGACCAGCGACCGGCTGTTTACCAAATCGGAGAAGAAGAACCGATAGGTGTAGTCGGTGGCGATCCCGCTCGGCACGATCATTCCGGCTCGTCCGGTGGGAGCGATCGAGTTACGCATCAGCTCTGCGAACACCGCGTAGGTGTTGACATCACCTCTCCCGCATAACGGGTAAAACCCACTATTTCGTAATAGGGTGCTTACCCCTTCGGCTTGGCGCGATGCAGCCTGGAACTCTTGGTAGAGAGTCGGATTGTACTCCTGTAAGGCGTCTATGAGCCTCTGTCTGGCCGCCTTGTTGGGTGCGTTGGCTATTTCCGGATCGCGGGCTGCAAACCATTCTTTGGCCTGGAGCTTGACCCGTTCCCAGGGTGGGTTGCCGAGCACTGCGTCGAAGCCCTGGTACTGCTCCTGTACGTCCGGGAAGGCTAGGTGTAGATGGAGGAACTGATACTCCTCGGCTAGTTCCTTGACCCTCTCTACCACTGCACCTTCGACCTCTTGGCCCTCGCCGATGGCGCGCACCGTGCTGTCGGTTATTACCGGCTCCCCTGGGCGTTTGGGGGCGACGAAGGCGGCGCACCAGGCGTCGGCGGCCAGCTTGGGTGTCTGGTAGGTATCGGAGTGTTGCAGGTCGGCGTAGATCTCCGACTTGGCGGCCACATCCCCGGCGCTTTCTCCACTTACCGGATCCAGGATCGCCATCTCCTCGGCCAGGGCTTGCACCGAGTCGTAGACCGAATATCCCAGGTCGAGTATCCCCTGGTCGCGTTGCCTCAGTTCCATTCGGTTGGTTTTGCGCAGTTTGGTTACCCATTTTTTATCGTCTCCGGTGAGCGCCTTGAACGCCTCGTTGGGTAACCCCTCATCCAGCAGGTCGGGGGTGGTGCCCAAGAGGCTGTTGCCGCACACGATGTGATGGTCCAAGAACCCGAGCGGACGGCCGCCGTCGTTGGCCTCCATCCACAGGCTCACCTTGCACAGCTCCACCGCCATCGGGTTGATGTCGATCCCATACAGACAACGACCCACCACCTGGCGCAGCGCCTCTCGCAGCTCAGGCGGGGCGGGCTCGATTCCGCCGCTGCGCACCCGGGCCAGCCGTCCGGCGATGCGATGTCCCGCCGCCACCAGGAAATGGCCCGATCCGCAGGCCGGGTCCAGCACCCGCAAGTCGAGCAGGGCTTGCTCGGGATGGTCCGAGGCTTCGGCCGCATCGAGGATCGGGTCGAGCGAATCGTTCAAAATCTGATTGATCAGGGAGGTGGGGGTGTAGTAGCTGCCGGTGGTCTTGCGTTCGCTACCTCCGGCCGTCGCCAGATTGAACTGTCGGCCCTTCACGTTTAGCTTGGGGTGAAGCTCCAGCAACGACTCATAAACCGAACCCAGCTCGGCTGAGCCCAGGTTTCGATAGTCCACCAGGCGATGCATTTTGGCTTCGTCGTCCTTTACCAAGGCCAGGTTGCGTACCACCTTGAGGAGATGACGATTATCTATCGAAGAGTCAGCCAGGTCGGGGATCGCTTCGGGTGACCAGAGAAAGCTGCCGAGCGGCACCAGACCCAGCTCGGGAACCCCTTCCCCGCCCGCGTCCAGGGCGTTCATGGTGATCCTTAGGCCCTGCCACAGGTCGTCATGGGCGGTTCCCAGGCGGCGGTCGGCCAGGGTGCGCAGGCGTTGTACCGAGTAGAAATCCTGATAGCGGAGGCGGGCGGTGGGGTCGGCGTCAGGGGCGAGCAGCAGGTCTCGGCTCTCGGCGACCAGCAGAAACAGCAGTCGGTAGACCAGTCGCAGCAGCTGGCGCAGATAGTCGTCGCCGCTCAGGTCGCCTTCCCTCAGAGTGGAGCGCAGGGCGGCGTTGTGGCGATGGGCCAGAAACCCCTCTCCCAGGGATTCGATGGCTTTTTCCACCCCCTCCCGAAGGCGGTCCAGGGCGCGGGTGCCTTCCGAGGCGGCCTGGTTGGTCCACTGCTCCAGGAAGCATTTCTCGGGTGGGTCGCCCTCGAAGCGGCTGCGGTGGGCCACCAGCCATAGCTGCACGAAGTCGTTGTAGGAGCCGCCGTCGAAGATGGCCGCCAGGTCGAACTCGCAGTAGGCGGGCCGGGTGAGCGATACGTTGTCGCGCAGGATTCGTAGAACCAAACCGTTGGAGACCATCCCCCAGAGGTGGTCGTCCGAGCGGTTGAGGAACTCCTGAACCAGGCCGTGGGGGGAGATCCTGGCCGCTCCTCGCACCCCGGGCGTGCGGCGATCCACCTTGACCCGGCAGCCGAGCAGGTGGATAGGGACGCTGGTGTCCTGCTGATGGCTGATCGGGTATTCCGTGCCGTCAATGGCCAAGCAGCGTGCCAGAGGAAGGTCGTGGAAACCAAGCTCTTCGAGAAGGGGCCGGAGCCAGCGGTCGCGGGTGAGGCTGGTGGCGGTCTTATCGGAGGGAGAAAGGTTGGCTTCGGCTCGGCGGAAAGACGACCAAACCCCTACCAGCCGGTTCCAAGATCGGGTGATGGCATCCCGAACCCGCTCTCCCGGCACAAGGTGGTAGTCGGTAGGATCGAGGCCCCCCAGGGTGACATCGCCCGAAGAACCGATCCGATCCAGCAGATCACGCGGTAGCAGACCCCCCATCGAGACGATGTTGGTGTCGCTCACCCTTATTCAGCCCTCATCCAGGCCTGATCTTACAGAAACGCCGGTTCCGATTGAATCGGGGAGACCACTTCCCTTACAGAAGGCCAGATAAGCCCTGTTCAGAAGAGTTTGGGCAGGGTCCTCAGGATTGTGGGGGAGACCACAGGCAGTCGATGGGGCGCACATAGAGGCGGTCACCCATGGGAAGAGAGTGGTCGCCGGTGTGCAGGAGGAGGCCGGCCCGGAAGGTGCCCGGCGCAACTTTGTCCAGTTTTTCACGGAACCAACGCAGATGATCCAGATGCTGGGAGCGGGGTGAGGTGGTCGCCTTGATCTCGACCGCCACCAGATTTCCATTGGTTTCGCTAAGGATGAGGTCGATTTCCCGGCCCTTGTGGTCGCGATAGTGGGAAAGGTTAACCCTCCGTTCTGAGGCCGAAAGCTGTCGGGCTATCTCGCCGATGACGAAGGTCTTCAGGAGGGAGCCGGCGAGGGGCGAGGTGGGCGAACTCAGGGAGGCGGCATCCGTGCCCTGCATGGCGGCGGCCAGGCCGGAGTCGGTGAGATAGAACTTGGGCCGTCGGCCGACACCTCCGGCCAAACTACGGGACCACGGGGGGAGCTGGTGAACCAGGAAGACGGTCAGTAGCCACCCCAGGTAGTAGGTGACGGTGGGACGGCTTATCCCTAGCTTTCGAGAGGCGTCCGATAGGTTGACCGGCCGTCCGGTGAGCGAGGCGGTCCATCTGAGCAAGGATTCCAGTTCGGAGTCTTTGCGGATGTCGGCCAGAGCCACGATGTCACGTTGGACGACCGTATCCAAATATCCCTGAAACCAGCGGCTTCGGCGGCCCAGGGGAAGGTCGACTACTTCCGGGTAGCCTCCCCGGCATACCTTCTTGAGGTATTCGTCACGATCAAGTCGGGGTGGAGATATCGGTTCGGGGTGACCCTTGAACCAGCTGTCGATCTGGGTGGGGGAGGTTCCGGTTATCTCGGCTTCCGAGAGTGGCCAAAGCCGGTAGATTTGGATTCGTCCGGCCAGGGATTCGCTGATCCCCGCCACGGTAAAAAAATTGGTAGAGCCGGTGAGGATGAACCGGCCCGGCGTCCTCTCCTCGTCCACCATTCGCTTCACAGCCAACACCAAACGGTCGCCGCCCAGCTGAACTTCGTCTATTACCAGGGGGTAGCTTTGATGGGAGAGGAAGGTGATCGGGTCTTCCAGGATGCTCGCTCGCAGGACTTCGTCGTCCATTGACACGTAGGTGCCTCCCCGTTCCTGGGCGATCATCCTGGTCAGGGTGGTTTTGCCGCTTTGTCGGGCACCGTGGATCAGTATTACCCGAGCCCACTCTAAGCCGTCTTCAATCTGGTAACGAAGGTGGCGGTTGAGGGCTTCCATTGCCTTCCGATCCTACTCCTAATTTACAAACGCCGCCGCCGCTGGGTTACAGATGCGACGGGGGATAGTTTACAGATCCTTCCCTGGATAGTTTACAAATGCTACTCGAAGTAGTTTACAAATTCTACCTTGGGTAATTTGCAAACGCGCCTCTGGATAGTTCGCATACCTTACCCTGAGTAGTTTACAGATGCTACTGGGGATAATTTGCAGATCCTTCCTCGAGTAGTTTACAGATGCGACCGAGGGTAGTTTACAAATTCTACCTTGGATAGTTTACAAATTCACCTCTGGCTAGTTTGCAAATCTGACTGAAGATAGTTCGCAAATGCCACCGAAGGTAATTTACAAACCTTACCCTGGATAGTTAGCAAACTCCCCCCGCTCGGGTCCGGTCAGGACTGGTTCGGATCAGTCGACCGCAGGCAAGAAAATGTAGACGCCCAGCAGGTCGGTGGGATGTTGGGGGGTGACCTTCACCTGACCGCCTCCAGGGGCCGAGCCTCGTATCACCTGCCCTCCCCGGCGGCGGTCGGCGGCGCGCACCCGGGCGTGGGTCTCGGCTAGGGCTTCGGCCCGACGGTCGGCCTCGGAATGGATATGGGGCCGCCAGGTTTCCTCGGCGGACAATACCTCCTCCAGGAAATATCGGGCGGCATCAGGGGAGACATTGCCGGAGGGGGTGGCGGACAGGAGGGCTTCGGCTTCTGCCTCGGGGAGCCAGACCGGAGAATCGGGCGCGCCGGCGAAGGCGAGCAGAAAGGCTTCCTCGGCCAGCATGGGATGCTGCCTCTGGCGGCTGCCGGTTTCGAGGGTCATCCGAGAGCGGCACAAAAACAGCGTGGTACGGATGGCTACCTGTCCGGTTCGCATCACCCCGCAGCGGGCGGCGTGGCTCTGGGCGGCGAGAACCGGATCCAGGGCGGTGTCGAGCACATAACCGGCCAGCCCTCCCACCGCCGGGCTGGTGCGGGACCACAAAACCGTGTTGCCGGATACCGGCGGCTCGAAGCGGGCGTACACAGAGTCGCTGGTCACAGCCAGGGCGTCCTTGACCTCGGGGGAGATCTCTCTCAGGTCGAACACGGCCTCCACCTCCCTGCCGGAGTCGTCCTGCACGGACCGGATGAAGGCCCCTTCGCTGCTTAGCACCTCTTTCATGAACCGTTCCGTGTCGGCACCCGAACCGATCGCCTCCCGCATCTTCTCCAGTTCATCGGCCACGGCGTCGGGGTCGATGGTGTGCTGAGCGAAGAGCGACCTCCGTTTGACCTCGGCCTCTCGGGCCCGCTCCCATTCCAGGTCGAGAGCCGAGGAGTACGGGCTCATCACCTCTTTCATCCAGTCGAAGCGGCGCTGGGCCGGCATGTTCTCGCCAAGCAGGACGTTTTCCGCCAGCGCCTCGATCACCTCGTTGGTGGCACCAGGCACCGGAATCGACACCCCCAGCGCCTTACGGATCGCCGTGTGCTTGTGCAGAAGCACCTTGAGGACGGTCTCGTCGATGTGGTTGTCCTCGCCCCAGTAGGTGACCACCCGCACCTCCTCAGCAGGTTGGCCGAAGCGGTCCACCCGACCCTCCCGCTGTTCGAGTCGGGTGGGATTCCAGGGCAGGTCGTAGTGGACAACCGCCGAGCAGTAGTTCTGCAGGTTGATGCCCTCGCTCAGACAGTCGGTGGAGACCAGCACCGGAAAGCTGTGGTCGCGCAGCTCGGACACCCGGGTTTCGCGTTCGTCGGGGGGTAGCTGTCCGGTAACCACCAGCACCTCGGCACGGGAGGAGCGGAGGCGATCCCGCAGCTCTCGGCCCACGTATTCGGCGGTTTCGATGAAGCGGCAGAACACCACCGGACGGAAACCGTCTTGGAGCAAATTCCTGACCATCTTGGTCAGCTGAAGGAGCTTGAAGTCGGATTCGCCGGTCAGGTCGTCGGCTCGGCGGGCGAACTCGCGGAGGCGACGGGGGATGGTGTCGGTCTCGTTGGAACCCGGTATCACGTCTACAACTTCCTCGCCCTCGTCCAAGTCGAGCAGGGTGCGCCGACCCAGCTCATCGATCTCTTCGGCGGTTTCGGCCTCGGCGGTCTGGGCTCGGGTGCGCATGGTGGCGGCTGCGGCGGCCGGACTTGAGGCCAGCGCCCGTAGCAGGCTCAGGGCGGACCACCATCTGAACCGCTTCTCCCGTTGGTCGGAGGAGGGTTGTCGCACCCATTGGCGGGCGTAGGTCAGAACGTCCTCGAACAGGGTCTGATAGTCGGGAGAGAGCAGGTAGGTGGTTTCGCTGTCGTCCCGCTTCGGGAAGGAGGTGTCGGTCCGCAGATAGTGTTGGATGTCGGACCGACGGCGTTGCACCAAATGGCGGGCCAGACGGTCGCGGTGAGGGCGGTTTTCCTCACCGGCCAGGTCGTCGGGAAGCTCTTTAAAGTCGGCGTCGAGCAGGCCGAGCAGCGACCGAAACGATTCGTCCTTGCCCGAATGGGGGGTGGCGGTGACCAGGACCAGGTGGCGGTCGGGGCGTTGGGCCAGTTTGGAGACCAGCAAATGGCGCTGGTGGCGGGCACCGCGGGCTCGTTCGTTGGCGGCGCAGGTGTGGGCTTCGTCCACGATAACCAGCTCAGGGCAGGATTTGATGAAGTCGTCCCGGCGGCGAGGGGATTTGATGAAGTCCAAGGACACCACGAAATGGTCGTAGACGTCGAATAGGGACTGGCCCACCGTCAGTTGGCGTTCCAGTCGGGCAGCGGTGGAAGAGAGCACCAGCTCGGCGTCGATGTGGAACTTGGATAGGAGCTCCTGCTGCCACTGTCCGGCGAGATGGGGTGGGCAGAGGACGGCCAGCTTGCGGGCTTCGCCGCATTCCAGCAGCTCGCGGGCGATAAGGGTGGCTTCGATGGTCTTGCCCACCCCGACGTCGTCGGCGATGAGGAGGCGGACCGGGTCGAGCCGGAGCGCCATGAGCAGCGGCACCAGCTGATAGGGACGGGGCTGCACGGCGATTCGTCCCGCCGAACGGAACGGCCCGGCACCGGCCCGGAAGCCGAGACGAAGGGCGTCGCGCAGCAACCGGGCGGAGGAGGCGTCGCCCAGGTGAATGGACGGGTCGGGTGGGTCGAAACCGGCCGGAGCTACTGCTTCCAAGGAGGTGAGGATCCCGGTTATCTCTTCGTCGGAGCCTCCCAGCGGACGAACCATCACCAGGTCATCGCCGGATTCAGGGAGGATCACCCAATCCCGGCCACGGGCTCGAACCAGGGATCCCGGGGAGAAAGAGCTCATCTGCCTCTATTTACCGGCTTTAGAATTACGGAACGCCTCGACCGCCTCCGCAATAGCATCCTGGCCCTCGGAGGCTCTGCCAGGGATGCGAGGTCGCGAGCCTGCCTGCGCTATCGAGGACGCCTCGGCTTCCAGACGTGCCGCTTCCTTGGCCAGCTCCTGCTGTCGCTCCCTTTCCCGTCTCTTGCGAAACACAGCCCTGAGCCTACTCGCCCCGGCCTGGCCCAAACACCGGCGGGTGGTGGCGGATGATTTGGTCCCAGTCGTCCCGTAGGCCGAAGCGGATCACCTGGTAGCCGAGGTTCATCATCCGGCGGTTGGCCTCTTGGTCACGTTTGGCCCGTTCGGGATAATCGTGATGGGGGCCGTCAACGTAGATCACGGCGCAGGCATCGTCATAGACAAAGTCGGGCCGGGCCTTGGCCGCCTTGAAGTAGACCTGAGCCCGATCGGGCATCCGGTAGCCACCCTTCTTAAGCCGGTCCAGGAACTCCTTCTCCAGACCCGATTCGGGTGGCGGCCCCTCCGGTGAACGGATGACCTCGGCGTCACGGAGTTGGGCGAGCCGGTCGGCAAGGGTGTCACGATCCAGCAGCTGATGGTCCATCTGGTTCCGGTAGGTGAGCAGGCACTGGTAGCAGGCCGCTTCGCACCGATCTCCATCCTGAGAATCGCTCATATCTTCGAGCGTGTCGGGATCGAAATGGCAGCGCCGCAAGGCTTCTCGGGCGACCCGTCTCCAGATGGGTGCGTCAAGGATTAGGCGGCGCAGCACTCCGGCACCACCCTCCGCCGATTCGTAGAACAGGAGGAGTCGGCGATCATCTCGACTAGGCAACGGCTCTGCGGCCAGCTCACCGGGTTCCAGCTGGAATACCGCCTCGAAAGAGGCTTTCAGGGCGGCTTCAAGGGAGGCCATGGTTGCCAGGTCCGGCGGCATAGACGGTTTCACCAGCAGGGCGTTGCGGGTGTCGGTGACGTAGGGAACCACCCGTTGGGTTTGAGCCGAGAGGGGATCGTCCTGGCTCGCAGAGTCCTTGTCCTGCCTACCCCAGACCCCGCTTTCGACGTCAAGGACGAAACCGTGTTGTTGGGGGTTCTTGCGCCGCCGCCATCCCTGGTTGACCCGCCAGACGGTGGCGGTTTTGCCGTAGGCCAGCTCCAAGAGAGGTTTCCCGATTTCCTCCCCACTGAGGCCTGACCCTTCGAGAGACGCTGCCGTCACGGTGGCCTGGTCAATCTGGTAGCGGCCCGAATGCTCGGCGAACTGCACCCCCGAAATCAGCTCGTATCCGATCCGGAACCGCTCCTCCTCGTCGGAGGTGATGCGGTCGCGCCGCCTGGTCGAAACGTTTCTCATCCGGATCAGGTTGGTCCAGGTCAGGCCCAGCTCGGAATGGCAGTAATGGCATACGTCCGGCCCGGGCGGGGTGTTGATCTCGTGCATGTAGCCGCATTCGGTGCAGCGCTTGACCGTCTGGGTGATCAGTCTTCCCTCGTCTCCGGACGCAGAGGTTCCCGAAGCATTATCCGTCGGGTCGAGGATCACCCGGTCGATCAGGTAGCGAGCCCCCTCGTGATACAGGTAGGAGCGAGGGCCGAACTCGCTGATCGCCAGGAAACGAGGGCGTTGCAAGAACTCAACTCCCTCACGGCTACGGTTTCGTCTACCAGGGATGAAAGCCGAGAGCGGCAGACGCGGGAAGGAGTAGCCGGGCAGGAATCCTTCGGCGGCCAAATAGCGGTAGGTGTAGAAATCGGACTGGCCACGCTGGTCTGATTGGGCACGCAACAGGTCGAGTTGCTTTTCCGCTTCGGACCGCAGTCGGCGGGCTTTGCGGCGGTCCTCCTCGCTGCGGTTGGCGGACATGGCGATCTTGCCCTGCTCCCGCGCCTGGGCCAGAGCCGCCGAGTAGAGCGACAGCCATCTTTTCAGGGCGTCCTCGAAACGGCGGTGAATCTTATTCAAGGTGTCGGTCAACCAGGTGTCCGACCACCAAGGTGCATCGGCTAGTTCCGAGCCCATGCTTTCGAGAACCTTTTGGGCGCGAACCTTGGCTCTGGCCTTCAGATTGGGATCGTTCAGACTATCTCGGATCTGGTCGGTTATCTCCGGTTTGGTCTCCCCGTCGGTGAGGTCGAGGATGTCGCCCATCGACCTGCCCAGATCCAGCCCGCTCTCCGCCAACCAGACGGAATGGACATGGGCTCTAACCAGGTCTTCGTTGGTCAGGTCCACTCGGGGTGCCTCTACCTGACCGGAGATCATCTCCTCCTGATGGCCGAAAAAGTGCTGGTCGTGTGGGCTGCCAACCGAACAGTAGGTGAAAACCAGGGCAGGTTGTCCGCTACGTCCGGCTCGACCGGAACGCTGCGCGTAGTTGGCGGGAGTAGGGGGCACGTTCCGCATATTTACCACGTTCAGCTCTGAGATATCGACCCCCAGCTCCATGGTCGGAGAGCAGAAGAGCACCGGCAGACGGGCCTCACGAAACTGTTGCTCGCGTTCGATGCGCTGCTCATAGGACACCTGGGCGGTGTGTTCCCGGGCTTCGATGCCGGATAGCTCCGAGCCGGAGGTCCGATAGCGGTCGACGAAATAAGGGTTGGTCGGCATCTCCTCGGGAGCGCCGGGCATCCGAATTTGATCAACATAGGGCTTGGTGCCGTCGCCGGACTTCCAGATCAGGGCGGCGGCCGGAATCTGCCACTGGGAGCCGTTTTCTCCGTCATCGTCCACCGCCACCAGCAGTCCGTATCGGCGCAGGCGCTCGGCCATCTGGCGGATAATCTCGGTGGTGGAATCGACGGTTAGTGGCTCAGGCGAGAAGTTGGATAAACCGTCTTGTCTGCGCAGGAACTGGCCGAAGGCGCTTCGACCGGTCATGTATCTCCAGTCTCGGCCGTCGTATCTTTGTCTGGTACGGGTCAGAAAACGGGTGGAGGGCTCCAGTTGGCGAGAATCATCGGCCAACGACCAGGGACCGATCAGCCGCTGGTCGGCCCGCTGCACCAGCCTTTCCTGGTGGCGGCGATCCAAAACGTCCACCTTGATTCCCAGTTCACGGCGGATCCAGTCCAGCATCACGGTCAAAATCCGATGACGATGCTCGGGTCCGGCGTCTACCAAGCTCGGATGGCAGTCCTTCCAGATCGACTCGTCTTGGGAAAGCTCTTGGAGACACTGATATTCGATGGTGAGGAGGCCGGTCTGTTCCAGGTTGGGTTGGGTGAGGCGCCAGCCCCGTTTCAGGTCACGGTAGAGGCGATAGGCGAGAACCTCCCGCAGAACCTGGTCGGTATCAAGGGCAGCTCCTCCCCGTAGATCAGGGTCGAGGGCGTATTGGTCGGCGGGAAGGCCCAGCTTGTCGAACACCTGCTGGGAGAGATCGTCATGCCTAAGTCCGTCTGGTCGGCCCGCCGCTGCCTGCCATAGGGCGGAGCGAAGTTGGGTTACCTGGACGAAATCGTTGAAATGGCCTGCCTGGAGGGAGGCGTCTTGGCGGTTGTCGGTGAAAGACAGGAGCTTGCGGGCCTGGGAGGGGAGGCGGCCATTCTGGCGCAGGAAATGGACCACGGCCAGCGACATGATGGTGGTGGCGGTGGAACGACCCTCCGAGCCGAGGGTGGCGAGCCGGCTGAAATCACTGCCGAGCCTACTCGGGTAGGACACCCCGCAGGCCAGGCAGAAACGGAAGGGGGTGAGCGTCCACCAGCCGGGCACGCCTCCTTCTGTAATGGAATCGGGGGAGAGTAGCCGACCATCAGGCATAACCTCCACCCGTTGCGGCACTTCGCCTCGTCGGTTAGGCCGCAGCCGACCGTTGGGGTCGAGCCAGGTAGGAGGCAGCCGGTCGAGAATGCGGTCGGAATCATCAGGCCAGGGGTGGTCATCGCTGAGATAGAGGAAACCGGACCGGTTCTCTTCTTCAAACCGGTCCCTGAGGTCCCGGGGGGTCAGGATTTCTTCTTCGGAATTGTCCGGGGCCTGGCCTCGACGGACCACGTAGTAGTCCTGGCCACAGGCTCGGCAGAAAGACAACGGTAGGAGCACCCGGGTGCGATCGCCAGGGACGAAGCGCCGCCCTTGCAGGGTCAGGGCACGCTTGCCAGGGCTTTCCGGTGAGGCGTAAACGGTGTCGCCCCGGCTGATGAACTGGTGCAGGCGGAAGGCGAATACCGGCATAGCGGTGGTCGGGTTTCGGATTTCGTGTCCGGCCAGCAGGTAGGAGCGAAGGGCGTTTTCGCAGCTTTCCTGGTCGATGTCGGTTAGCGCGGAAAGGCGAGCCGCTGCTCCCTCGTCTCCCTCCAGAGCCCGGGGAATAGCCCGTACCAGACGCCCCTCTTCCTGGCCGATCCCGAATTCGGTTTCGATCCAACCGGACAGGGGGTCGGCGGCAAAGGCTTCAAAATCCTTCGGCGGTCGGTTCCGCCATATTGCCCGACCCAGCTCCGCCCGGTGGGTCGGATCGGAAAGGTCGGGTTCCGGGGTGAGCCGCCGCAAGGTTTCGCCGATGACATCTTCGGGGTGAACCTTGGCACCGAACAGACGGGTGCCCACCTTGGCCAGGCGGGTAAGGCGTTCTTGGTGCCCGCCTTCGGTGGAAAGGGTGGCGGAAGTCCCAACGCAGCGGATGGCCGCCGAACCGGAGGCCTCCCTAACCCGCCGCACCAGGAGGGCAACGTCGGCACCCTGTCGTCCTCGATAGCTGTGTAGCTCGTCAAGCACCAGAAAGCGGAGATCGCCCATCGCCTTAACCAGGGCCTTATCGCGATAGCGGGTGAGGATGAGCTCCATCATCACGTAGTTGGTGAGGAGGATGTCGGGCGGGTCATTGAGGATCAGGTCACGGGCTTCCTGGTCTTCCTGACCTGAATATCTGTTGAAAGTGACCGGCGGGTTACTCCCCGGCAGGAACTTGGCGAGCTCCTCCATCTGGCTGTTGGCCAGGGCGTTCATCGGGTAGATGACGACTGCTTTAACCCCGGTGCCCGAGCCGGTGCGCAGGACGTGATCGACTATAGGGATTATGTAGGCGAGGCTCTTGCCGGAACCGGTTCCGGTGGTGAGCACGTAGTTGCGGTCGGCTTGGGCGGCTCGGATGGCCTCTTCCTGATGGCGATAGGGCTTGATGGTGCCGAAAATATCCTGGCAATGGGGGTGGAGTAGTCCATCGTTGACCATTGATTCGACAGAGGTGCCGGTTTCAAAGGCCGGGTTGAGCCCGATCCTGGGGGGAGGCCAGAGCAATCCTTGATCCAGGGCGTTTTTCACCTCGGTGCGGATTCGCTTGTCACGAAGGCGCATGAAGCTGGTGGCGTACCTCCGGTAGTCGTCCAGAAGTTGGTCGCGGAGCTCAAAGACGTTCATCGCATGGTCGCGTTAGGTTGGGTGGCTATCGACTCCTGATGATTGAAATGGCCGGTTACCCAGACCAAGGCTTGGCTGGGTTGGTGGTTGTAGAGGATTACCAACACGTCTCGGGCTCGGGTCATGGCCACGAACAGCTGAGAAATTTGTAGAAGGTGTTCCTCGTTGGCCTCTTCGACGGTCTTGTGTTTGCTAGGAGGCATAGGGAATTGGTTTTTAGTTAGTCCGGGCAGGAATACCGCCTTGAACTCCAGGCCTTTGCCACGGTGGAAGGTCCCAACCTTGATGAGAGAGTTACCCCTTCCGTCATAATCGTCCAACGACTGCACCCCTAACCGGGCGGCTTTGATGCGGGCGATGATCTTGTTAACCAGCTTCTTATTTGGTGCAAGAACCCCAACGTCACCTGGCCCGATGTTGCTGTCTTGTTTGGTTAGGTCTTCAATCCGCCGCACCAACTCGTCCAACTGGGCCTCGGTGTTCCCGGCGTCCACCATCAGTGGGCTCGGCCCTCGCCGAACCGGGTCGGCTTTGGCTTCGGCCCGTAAGTAATCTTCGGCCAAGCCTTGGACAGGGGTGTCCCCGGCCATCGCCATGGCCGCTTCGATTATCTCGCCAGTGTTGCGGTAGTTGATGTTTAGGACAGTGGTGCGTCCCCGAACCTCCAGGCCGGCTTGGCGAAGGGTGAAGCCACCGGGATAGATGCGCTGAGCACCGTCGCCGAGGATAAGCAGCCCGTCGGGTCGGTCCTGCTCTGGATGCGGGGCGTTTACGAGAGCCCGCAGGAACAGGAGGCCGGCCATGGTGATGTCTTGGGCTTCGTCAACAATGATTGACGAGTAGAGCGGCTGTTTAAGCCGGCGAGCATGGCGAAGGGCGCGCAAGCGGATATCGGGGAAGTCCATCACACCTCGTTCGGACATTTCCTTGTCCCAGGCCTCCCGTAACCGCCACATCTCGGTCCTAATATTCTGATCCATGGGGACTCGGCGACCGGTACGGGCGATCTGAAGGTATTCGTCTAGCACCTCAATGGCCCGGCCCTTGATGACTGCAGTTATCTCTTCTCGTATGTAACGCTTGGTAAAACCGCTGCGTTTGAGGCGTGAACCCGGAACTACCACCTGTTGGTAAGCAACCGAGAAGGCTTCCTCTACCTTCTTTTGGTTGGGACTGGGCCAATCTTGGGCCTCTCGACAGATGCGGTGGGCCAGGCTATCGACATGGTTGAACTCGACTTCGCCTGATAAAGCACTAGGAAGGCGTAGATACAGCGATTTGAAAACAGGGGGAAGGTTTTTGACGAAAGTGGTGAAAAGGACCGGTCGGGTTTTATCTTCTTCAGTACGGATAAGGCGGTTTTGGGTTTCTTGTCGTTGAGTGCGATTGCGTTGGGCCAGCCAGGCCGCCCGATGGAGTCCCACAACGGTCTTGCCGGTGCCGGCCGAGCCTCGTACCAGGGCCGGCCCCTGATAGCTCCGCCGTACGGCGGTCCGCTGGTCGGGGTGGAGAAAGATCATCCAGTCCTCGATCGGCCGACCCATTATTTCTTCAAGGAATGCGGGTTCGGTGCGGGTGAACCAGGCGGGCATGTTTTCGTCTTGGAGTTGGCGCTCGAAATCCAAGTCTTCCGCGGTGGCCGGCGGTGGGGTCGGGTTTACTTCTAGTTCTCTGACCCGAGCAGCTTCGGCGGCGGCTTTCTCTCCGTCGGGATGACCGTAGGCGATCAGGTTATAGCAGCGCTCAAAGTGTGTCTCACCCAATAAGTCTTCCATTGCCAGGAGTTCGTCATCATGGTTGAGGCGGCGCAGGTGGGTCACCAAGTGGTCAGGAAATCCGAACTCACGGAGCTCTTTATCGGACCAAGCCATTAAAAGCTGCCCTGCTCCGTCCGGGCGGCGGCCGAGATGGTAAGGACGATCCTCTCCTGATTCAGGGTTCTGCTCAATGACGGTGAGGGTGTGCACTTGAGGATCAAATCGGATGCTGATCCCCTTTACACGGTCGTAGACCTTGTGGTTGCCGAACAGAAGTAGGACGATGGTTCGGTTGAACAATTGCCAAACCACCCGGCGGTCGCTTCTCCGTCCTCCCACATCGGAGGCATAGATCTTGTGGCCGTTTTTTGCCTCGCCCACGCCGTGGGTATTGAGCTTGTTGTTCTGGAAAGGTCTAAGGCGAAGTTCGGACATTGTGTCTAGAAGGGCGGCCTTATTTTTGAGGGCGTCCTTGCGCAAGGCGTTAACGCTGTCCCAGAAAGATTGCGTTTCCACCACGTGGTACGACATGTTCTGTCCTCCAAGTTCTGTTATCTACTCCACGGGCGGGCTATTCCGCCGGAGAGAATTGCGCCTTAAGGTGAAAATATAGGCCGCAGGTGGGACATTTGAACCAGAGATTGAAGAAACGCGGCAAAACCCACCGAGTTGCCGTTTAGGGTGACGCAGATTTCAGGTCGAGGTTCCCCAGGGTTGGTGACGGGACAGGAGATCGGCGGCTCTGTCCTGTGCCGACCGGGAGATTCCGAGCCGGGTGGCGTTGAAATCGGGGCCTCGGGTGGCATCCAGCGCCAGGCGGGAGGTAACCCCGGTCAACGACGAGGAAGGGTCTAGGGGGCTGCCCGGAAGTCCGTCCACCACAAACAGGTCGTCGGCGGGCTGGAAATGGGTGGCCAAAGCCCAGAGCACCTGGCCGTCGTCGGTGATGTCAATGTCCTCGTCCACCGCCACCACCGTCTTGAGATAGGGGTCCCAGCCCAACAGCCCCAGCATGATCTGGCGGGCCTGGCCGGGCCTACGGGCGCGAACCTGCACATAGCAATGGAAATGACTCCCCGAATTGGGATAGTGCAGGGCGACCACCTCCGGGAAGCGGGCCTTCAGTTTGTCGGCCATCTCCGATTCCCTAGGGATTCGGGCCAGGTTGAGATGCTCGGCCGAGTTCCCGCCCACTATGTCGAGCAAGACCGGGTTGCGCCGAGCCGACATGACCTCCACCTGAAAAAGGCTGTTGGTGGAACGATCCGAGGAGTAGCCGGTGAACTCCCCGAACGGGCCCTCCTCGACATGATGCTCGGGCCGGATCACCCCCTCGAACAGGAAATCGGCGGTGGCGGGTACCTTGATGCCGTATTTCGGGCTTGCAACCACCTCCAAGGGTGCCCCGAACAGTCCGCCCGCTACCTGGCGTTCGTCAACGTCCATCGGCACCCGGGCGGAGGCGGCCAGCATGAAAAGGGGATGACCGCCCAGCACCATCGCCACCCGCAGAGGCTCGCCCCGGGACCGGGCCGCCTTCATCAGACGCCACAGGTCGCCCCGGGAGTGCAGGCTGGTCGCAAAGGAGTTGGAGGAATTGACCATGGCCCGGTGATAGCTCAGGTTCCCTACCCCGTTCTCGTCCTCGGCAACGATGATCCCGCTGGTGATGTAGGGGGCGCGATCGGTTTCGAAGTGGGTCAGCATAGGGAAGTCCCACAGGTTGATCTCGTCCCCTTCGGCCGTATGATCGAGGAGCGGCCCGTTCGGTTGCTTGGCAGGTTTTATCAGGTTGGTGGCCCGTTCCTGAAAGGTCTCATGCAAGGTTTTGGTCTCGGTACCCAGAATGCGGGCTACCCGATCACGACAGGCGAAAATGTTGGTCACCACCTGATGGGGAATCCCTTCGATCTGGTGGAACCACAGCATCTCGCGCCGACCGGTTTCGGCCATCTGCCAGACCATCGCCGCCACGTCTTGCGAATCCTCTACCTGTTCCGACACCACCAGCACATCCTCGGGGTGGGCGTGCTGATAGTCCTCCAGGAAGTCGTGCAGGTCCTGGCTAGCTCCGAACCCGTCAGATTGACTCAAAGGATCATCCCAACAAACATCTCAACCAAGGTGCGTGTAGATCAAGCCGCTCAGTCGACGGGCCGGCCGTAACTTCCGGCAGCCAGCTGCGCCTTGGCATCCTCGATCGTTTCCGGGGGTGCGGTCGGCTGGATGCCCACCAGTCGGGCCACGTTGTTGCCCATGTAGTCCTCAAGCTGGTCTTCCCCGATGGCCAGGCCTTGGGGAGGCTCATGGCATAGCACCTCGAGGTGGGTCAGCCACATGCCCGGGTCGTTGGGCGGTGAGTCGGTCCCGAACACCAGTCGATCACGAGGCATCTCCTTGGCGAACTCCACGATCCTGGATTGGAGCAGCCAGCCCGACTCACCGTAGACATTGGGGGAGTCCATGATCATCCAAAAAGCCTCGAAGCAGTACACGCCGCCGGTTTGCACCCCGAAGTGGGCCAGGATGAACTTGACGTTGGGGAACTCGCGGATGATCGGGTAGAACTGGGTGGGGATGGAATAGGGCCCATCACCGGTGTGGATCAGCACCACTACGCCCAGCTCGTCGCACACCTGGAGGGCGGGCCGCAACCAGTCCAGCGCCCGATCCGGACGGTAGGCGTGCATGTTGGCGTGCAGTTTCATCATCTTGAACCCGTACTCTTTGACGTGGAAGGCCAGCTCGGCGGCACCGTTTTCCGGGCCGAAACGGGGGTTGAAGTTGAAGTTGCCGATAAAGCGATCCGGGTACTTCTGGGTTAGCTCGGCGATGTAGGCCATGTAGTCGCGGATGCCTTCCCGACCGGATCGGCTCCCTTCCTGCCAGGCGGTGTTGCCGGGCGGGGGCTGGATAAAGCCCATGTCGATCCGGCGGGGCTTACCGTTGATCCAGTAGGGGCCGTCCATCATCTTGAGCATGCGCTCCCCGTTAAACGGCTCTCCGGTGTGGCGCCAAGCCTTGTCGACCACGTTCGTGGGATGGAGATGGGTGTCGATAATCATGTTCCGGGTCGCTCCTGTGATTAGGGCTTTAACTCCAGGTCCGTTCGCCCAGGATTCTAAGGCCCGGATCCTGTCATCCTTCAGGATACCCCTTTGAACATGTGATCCCGGAGCCTGATATCTGAGCCGAGTCCTGGATCGATAGGTCGACCTAACCTTCGGCCTGTGCGTACAGTACCGTTTTGTGTTAGGGTACCCTAACGAGGTGGGACTCCACCTACAGATACCCACTTTTAAGCGCCGGCAAGCATCCCTCCAAAACCCTTGAACTGATGGTTTATGTCACTGGAAGAACACTCGGATAGTTTTTCACCGGAGGTAGCCCGGTCACCTTGGGGAACTCGGCCGGAGCAACTTCTGGGGACGCCGACCGTGGTTCGGGAAGACCGAGAAGCACCCCATCACAAGAAACGACTTCCCGCGGTGCAGATCAAGGGTTTGGTCAAGGGTTTCGGCGAGGTGGAAGTGTTGAAAGGGTTGGATTTGGAGGTCGAGGGCGGTGAGTTGTTGGCCTTGCTGGGTCCGAGCGGATGCGGGAAGACCACCTTGTTGCGGGTGTTGTCCGGTTTGGAAACGCCGGAGGAGGGTTCGATCCAGGTCGGGGGAGAGGTTATGGTCGGCGAAGGTGTGTTTCGGGCACCGCAATTGAGGCGGGTGGGGATGGTATTTCAGGATTGGGTGTTGTTTCCCCATATGACCGTGGCCGAGAACGTTGGGTTCGGTCTGAACAAGGCGACCCGGAACGGCGGGGGACGGGTTGGAGAAATGTTGGAGCTGGTCGGATTGAGGGGTTTGGGTAGGCGTTATCCGGAGGAGTTGTCGGGAGGCCAGGCCCAGCGGGTAGCCCTGGCCCGGGCGTTGGCACCACGTCCTCGGGTTTTGCTGTTCGACGAACCCTTTTCCAACCTGGATGCCGGTTTGCGGATGCAGGTCCGGGCGGATGTGGCGGCTTTGGTGAAAGAGTTGGGGGTTACCTCGGTGTTTGTGACCCACGATCAGGAAGAGGCGTTTGTGGTGGGGGATCGGGTGGCCATGATGCGGGAGGGCCGGATCGTCCAGATCGGTACCCCGGCCCACGTTTATCGCTATCCGGCTTCACCCTGGGTGGCGTCCTTTCTGGGGGAGGCCAACTTCGTTGACGCCACCGCCGCCGGAAGCGTAGCTTCAACCGAGTGGGGGACCATTCCCTTGATCGAACCGAGCCAGGGGCGTTGCCGGGTGCTGATCCGGCCCGAACATCTGTCTCTCCAACCCGGCGGTGGATGGCAGGTAGCCGAAGTCGAGTACTACGGACACGACACCGGCTATCAGATAAAACAGAACGGCTACACCCTCCAAACCCGGGCTATAGCGCATCCCGAGTACCGCCGGGGCGACCCGATAACCGTCACCTACATCGGCCCTCCGACCATCGCTTATCCAACCACCTCCTAAACCCATAAAAGGGGGCCGGGGTTGGTGCTCCGGGTTTAGTGCTCTTCGGGGTCCCGGCCGGAGAGCTCGCTTTCGATCAAGGCCAGGCCCACTTCGCTGCCCTCGATCCGCCGGATCCGCTCGCAAATGCCACTAACCAGGTCTTCCTCCTCTACCTGTTCCGACAGAAAACCATGCAGGAAGGGCAGGCTTTCCAGGTCGTCCAGCTCGGTGGCCAGCCGATACAGATCGCGGATCCGTTCGGTGACCATCTCCTCGTGGCGAAGCGCTTCCTCGAAAACGTGTAGGGGGCTGTCGAACTTGTTGAGCGGGGCGGGTATGGTGCCGATCTCCACCCTTCCCCCTCTGGACAGCAGAAAGTCGATGAACATCCGGGCGTGGCTCGCCTCCTCGTCGGACTGGGTGCTCATCCAGCTCGCCATGCCTGGTCGATCATCCTCCTCGAAGTGGGCAGACATCTGCAGATAGGCCAGGCAGGCACTCAATTCGCAGGTTATCTGGTCGTTTAGAGCCGACTCCATCTGCTCGCTAAGTGCCATCGTGGTTTCTCCTGTTGGGTGGGTTGGGGTGCTTGTGAAGGCTTATTCTAAAACAGGTCGGGGCCGATAGAACCCGTTCTTGATTTAAGAGGGGTTCTCCTCGATTCTCACCGAGTGGACGGTCACGTCTCGGGAGGGTGACCCGCCCAAAGTTCCGCCGGGAACGTGCAGGTCGATAATGGATTGGGCCACCTCCAGGCCCGCTTCGTCGGTGTTGCCGAAGACCACATAAACCCCCTGGCCGTCGAGCAGCGAGGCGTTAGGTCCGGTGGTGATGAAGAACTGGGCACCGGCCGAGTCGAAACCGGCCGAGCGGGCCATCACCAGCTGCCCGTGTTGGTAACGATAGGGCCCGACCGGTTGGCCGGTGGCGGGGTCGGTAGTGAACCGAGGCTCGTCGGGGATGTTGTAGCCCGGGCCTGGGTCGGAGGGGGTGTTGGTGTGGGGTGAGCCCCCCTGGATGATGTCGATAGAAGGGTCGGTGCGGAACAGAAGGGTGCCGTCGTAGTATCCCCACCTGGCCAGAGTCACGAAGTTGTTCACCGTTATCGGGGTGGTGTCGGCGGTCAGCTCGAAGCGGATTTCTCCTTCGCTGGTGTCGAAAACGGCAGTGTATTCGGCCATCGGGTCGATACACATCGGCTGAGGCCCGTCGAAGTCGATCTTTCTTTCAGGGGCACCTTCCGGTGGAGGGCAACCTTCCGACAGAGATCCTATCGAGGACATGGTGGTGGGGTCGTCAGGGTCGGGTCCGGGGGAGGGTTCTTCAGATAGGACACCGGTTGTATCAGGGATTTCGTCGGACTGGGCAGCGGTTGGATCAAGGGTTTCATCGGACTGGTTTTCCTCCAGGGCGGTTTCGGTTTCTTCTGCTTCTGCATCCAGGGTGGGGAGGGCATCGTCAGCCGGCTCCTCCCCTCCATTTTGGATAATCAGGGCGGTAACCCCGGCCCCTACTACCACCACCAATATGCCTGCCAAGAGGAGGTATCGGTGCCGTCGGGCCCGCCTCTGTTGGGCCACCTTCTCCTCGGCGATTCGCCTGAGACGGTTTTCCTGCTTGCGACGTTGCGCCTTGCCCACTTATCTCCTCGTGCAGACCGGATGGCGTGTTGCCCGCAATTTTAGGGGCTTCCTTGATTCGGTGGATATAAGGCTGAGATTCATGTTTTGAGTCTTCGTTCACAGAAATTCCTTCCGGTCATGAGGATATAGGGGCCGAGGCGCATTACGAAAAACCAGATTCTCGATTCGGGGCGAGCTCGGGCCGGGCAGGTCCAGAGTGACCGCCTCGGAAGCAGACTCGGGAAAGTTGGCCCGATAGTCGCTGCAGGAGCGCACGATCAGCACCTCGGCCTGTTCGGGGTCCAGTCCGGCATGATGCCAGGTGGCGGGATCGGCGGTGATGCTCGGGGAGGAGTGGATGAGCAGATGATGGGTTCCGGTGACCAGAACCGCCCACTCTCCCATCGAAACCTCCCGTCCGGTGAAAGACCGACCCGAAAGCCGATAGTTACCCGTTCCGGCACCCGCAACCAGAGCATCTATCCGGGCGCGAGCCAGGTCGGTCTGGAAGGCTCCTCCCACCGAAAGCCGAACCCGACCGCCCACCTTTCCCTGGCAGAGTCGGGCGGCGGCGGGATCCAGAACCGAATGGAAAACCTTGAGGCCCGGGCCGTGGCGGGCGGCTTCGCTCACCATCACCGGATCATCTCCCGGGGCTCCGGCGGTGGGACAGTCGGCGGTGTGTGCCATCAGGAAGGGACGGCATATCGATTGCCGAGCGGCTCGGAACGCCTGCTCGGGATTCATCAATCGGGGAGTGGTCATCCGATCACGGCGGTGCCAAACCTGGTCGGCGAGATGTTCTGCAACCCGCACCCCATTGTCCTGGTCGTGGTCGGTGACTACCAGGATGCCCAGCCCGAGTTCGGGAACGTCCAGCCAAGGCTGAACCGGGAACAACGACACCTCCAGGATGGTGTCGGAGGTCAGGGAATCGGCCAGCTCCCGCACCTCGGCCATCGGGCCTTGATCGGTCCGCATCCCCTCGGCCGGAACCAGCATGGGCCGCTTGGCGAGGGCCATCTGCGGGGCGATATCTCCCTTAACGGTCCGATAGACCAGGGAGGCGATCCGGCGGCCGGTCGAAGCCATGTCGATATGGGGTTCGGTCCGATATCCGAGCATAATGTCGGCCAGTTTCACCATCCGCTCGGTTAGGTTGGCGTGCAGGTCCAGGCATACCCCCAACGGAACGGAACCTATTCGACTGCGGGCGGTTTCGATCAGGGCCGATTCGGCGTCAAAGACCGACCGGGTGACCATCGAACCGTGCAGGGAAAGCACCAGACCGTCCAGATGGGGGGTGCGGCTCAGCTGCCCGTCCAGTAGATCCACCAGGCGGTCAAAGGTTTCGTCGGTAACAGGTCCGGAAGGAAGCGCCCATCCCGCCAGAAGGGGGATCGGTTCGGCACCCAGCTCCCCCAGCCGCTCAACAGCACCGGCGAACTCGGTGTTGGTACCCACCAGGGACCGATGGGCCTCCAAGTCCGACAGGATGGTGAAGTCCTCCCAAACGGTGGGCTTGGGACTGAACGTGTTGGTCTCCTGGACCAGCGACACCACCCCGATACGTGGAACGGCCACCCTCTTCAGGGCCTCAATTTTTCAGGTGTAAGGGTCACCGGCTCATGCAGCCGGGCGGAACGTAGGGCGGCGTCCACCATGGCATGGGCGTTACGGGCCATGTCCAACGTAACCTCGGGCGGACGGCATTTACGGACCGACCGGATGAAATGATCCAGAGAGTCGGCCAGGTCACCTCGGACCCGGTTCCGGCTCACCGGCCAGTGGGTCAGATCGGGATGGGAAAACCCCTCGGTGTCGGCCACTGCCAAACCCTGGTTGGAACCGTCCACGAAAACCCCTCCTCCGGTTCCGACCACCTGCAGCGAAGCGTCCAAAAGGGCCGGTACGGTGGGGGGTAGCACCCAGCTGGTCTCCAACGACCCGATCACCCCGTTCTCGAACCGCACCAAAACCATTACCGCATCGTCATGGCCGTATCGGGCTGACCGGCGGGAGATGGATTCGGCATAAACCCGTACCACCGGAGAGTCGGCCAGCCAGGCCATCACGTCCAGGTCGTGGATGCCCGTGGAGATGAGCAGGTCGGTCCAGACACCGTATATGTCAGCCCCCAGGGAAGAGCCCCGGCGACGGACAAAGATGGTGTGGACCTCGCCGGTGCGCCCCGACGAGATGGCTTGCTTCGCCTCTGAATAGCGGGGGTCGAACCGAAGGATGAAGTTGACCATGGTCAGGACGTCGGTCGCTTTGAGGTCGGCTATCAGGCGGTCGGCATCGGACAAAGAAGGTGCCAGAGGCTTTTCCAGGAGCAGGTGTTTGCCCGCTCGGGCCAGCTGCATGGCGATCGGGTAGCGGTGATGCTCCGAGACCGCAACAGAAGCGGCCTCAAGATCGCAGCTTTCGAGCAGATCGGAAACTTCGGTGAACCAGGGCACCCCCAGATGGCTACCGACCTCCCGGGCGGTATCGGGGTCGGCATCCACCACCCCGACCAGGGTGGCCAGCGGATGCTCGGCGTAGATGCGGGCGTGCAAGGAACCGATCATCCCGGTCCCCACCACGGCGGTGCGGAGAGGTGTCATGTCCAGGCCTCGGCGGGCGAGAACACCCGATCATGTCCGGGCATGACCCGGGTTGGCTGCAAAGATTGAAGCCGATCCAGGCTGGCGTGGAGTCCTTTGATCTGATCCTCTGTATACCAGTGGGAGAAGGTTCGCTCCGTGTATTCCCGGCGGGTCATCACCGTGTCGCCCGCCACTATCACCCTATGGCCGGACTCGGACTCCACCAGCACGCTGATATGGCCGGGGGTGTGGCCGGGCGTGGAGATCGCCACCACGCCGGGCATCAACTCCAGATCACCACCCTTTGGAACCTCGATCAGGTCGTCCATAACCGCCAGGCGGCGCTCGGTCTCTTCCGGGCCGTACAGCTCTTCGCAAAAATCCGCTTCGCCCTCACCCATGACCAGGTCGGCACCAGGGATGCGGAAGGCGCTGCCCATGTGATCGTGATGGCAATGGGTGCAGACCACATAGTCGATGTCGTCCGGGGTCACCCCGAAACGACGCAGCCCCAGCCCTAGCTGGCCGTAGAAACCGGTGTGATGGTTGCCCGGATCCACCAACACGTTCTTAGATCCTCTGATCAGAACCGTGGTAGACACCGGCAGGAACCCCAGGTTGGAGTCGAACAGGTTGGATTCGGCCGGGTCGATCCCGATCATCTTCTCCATCCGATCCAACACCGCCTCGGTGTCGGAGGCGAAGTGATAGACCACTTCGTCGTCGACCAGGCTGAACCGCAATACCACCGGCTGGATTACCACATCGATCTGGTTTGTCATCGCATCCCTCTCTGTTCCGTGTCGAATCGTACCCGGCGGCGCCGGGCCGTCACCGTTCCACTCCGGCGGTTATGACCTCGGTGATGTTCTTCTGGAAGAAGGCGGTGATCAGGATGACCGGCAGCGCGGTTAGTACGGTCGCGGCGGCCAGCTGGCCGATCGCAATGTCCATGGTGGATCGGAACAGCCCGAGCGTCACCGTCAGCATCGACAGTTTGGAGGTGAACAGCAGCGGGGTGAGAAACTCCACCCACGCCAAGACGAAGCCCAGCAGCAAACCGGCGAAGATGCCGGGCCGCAGCAGGGGCAGAACGATACGGATGAGCAGTTGGAACAGGCCCGCACCGTCGATCAAGGCCATCTCCTCCACCGAAACCGGAATGGATCGGACGAAAGACCCCATGATCCAGACCATGAAGGGAAGGGTGAAGGCAACATAGGGGAGGACCAGCCCGATATAGGTGTCGTAGAGGCCCAGCTGCACCATGGTGATGAACAAGGGCATCACGAACAACAGGGTGGGTAGGACGTAGATGGCGGCGAACCCTCCCAGGATCACCCGACCGCCTGGCACCCGCATTCGGTTGAGGGCATAAGCGGCCGGTATGGCCACCAACACCGTGACCAAAGCCGTGGTTACCCCCACCACCAGGCTGTTGATCATGGATTCGGCCACCGGAACGCCGGATTCGGCGGACAGTACCTCCGAGTAGTGCTTGGTGGTGATATAGGTGGGGACGAAAGCCACGTCGGCGGAGCGGATGTCTCGTTCAAATTGAACGCTGGTCAACATTATCCCGTAAAGGGGAAACGCCATGAGGATCAGGACCACGCCCGCCGCCAGGTAGGTGATCACTCTCCGCCGGGTAGGACGTGATGACCTTGCCCTCATCGTCTTTTAGGTCCCCGCCAACCGACGGGCTCGGGTCAGCATCCAGCCCAGCCCGGCGATGGCCATCACCGTCAGGGCGGAGAGGAGGTAGGCGGTGGCGGCGGCGCTGCCGAAATCGAACTGTTCGAAGCCCTGTCGATAGACCAGGTAGTTGAGGGTGGTGGTGCTCCGACTGGGTCCGCCTCGGGTGAGCACATAGATGGTGTCGAACACCTTCATTGCCCAGACGAACAGGAAGATGACCACCGGAATGACGACCGGCATCATCAAAGGGAGGGTGACGTTGGTGAAGGTGCGCCACGATCCGGCACCGTCTATGGCGGCGGCCTCCTTCACGGTACGGGGGACCACCTGGAGTCCGGCCAGGAGGAAGATGGTGGCGAATGGGATCCAGCGCCACACCTCGGCGATCAGAACCGAGTGCAGGGCGATGGTCTGGCCTCCCAGCCAGATCACCTCACCTTCCGCCCCGAGCGCCCGGAGGAGTCCGTTGAGAAAGCCGAACTCGGCGTGGAACATCTGCACCCACAGCACTCCCGATGCCACCGGCGGCACCGCCCAGGGAAGGAGGACGACCACCCGTAACAGCCCCCGCCCCAAAAAGGTCTGGTTGAGAAGGGAGGCTATGGCGAACGACAGGGCCACGGTGAGCAGGCAAAGCATCAGCCCGAAATACAGGGTGATCCGGGTGGCCTCCCAGAAGGCGGCGCTTTGTAGCTGGTTGACAAAGTTGGCAAACCAAACCAGCCGGACGATCCGGAACCGGGGCGACAGGTCGATGTCGGACAGGCTGTAGGCGACCGTGGCAACGGCGGGATATAGGTACACCCCGGCCACGATCAGAACCGCCGGAGCCACCATTGCAATAGCCGCTCGATGCCCACGGCGATATTTGGTCCGGACCAAGGGGATGGCCCGGACCGGATCGGTCATTTGTTGAAGGTTCCTTTATCCCTAAAGGCTTATCCGTCGTCTTGGTTGCGGGCTTCGACAGCCGCCGCGGCCGCGTCATCCAGAGCTGCCTTGGGTGTCTTATTACCGGCCAAGACCTCATGGATCTCGTCCGACAAAATCTGGGTCCAGCGGGGACGATCCTCCGACCATCCGCCGTCAACCGGGTATTCGTAGGCTTGGGCGAGGGCCGGGTAGAAGGGGAAGGCCTCGACCACCTCGGGTTCCTGCATAATCCCCGAGTACATCGAACCCCATCCGCCCATGGCTATCGTCCGCTGACCCTCGCGAGAGGCGATTAGCTCCAGCAGCCGCCAGGCCTCGTCCTTGTTCTCGGCGTAAACCGGGACACCGAAGAACTCGGATCCGTCCACAGAACCGCTGGTGACCACCGCCGGATTGGGGGCAAAGGCGCTGTGTCCGGCGATCTGCGAAGCATCCGGTAGGGCCGCCACCCCCGCCACGAACGGCCAGGAAATGAACATCCCCCGAGTACCTTCGAAAAATCCCGGGGTGGCGTCGAATACCCAGGTATAGGTGGTGACGGCCGGGTCTACCACCTGATGGGTGTGGAGCAGATCGTGGAGCTTCTGGAGCGCCTCCACCCCCTCCTCCGAGTTCCAGCTGGGCTGTTGCTCTTCGTCCAGGAAACTACCGCCGTGCATGTTCAGCATCCCTCCCCAGGTCCAGAGGACGTGGGGGCCGGCCCAGGCGTCGGTATATCCGTAGTATTGAACACCGTCCCTTTCGCCGGTCATGGCCTTGGCGTATTCGACGAACGTATCCCAGGAGTTGGGGGTGGAATGCCAGTCGGCCGGGGCATCCGGATCCAGTCCGGCCTGTTCTATCAGCTGCTTGTTCCAGTGCAGCAGCTGGCTTCCCATGGTCCAGGGCACGGCCAGGGTGTCCTCGCCTTGTTCCACCGCCCCCAGACCACGGGTGAGAAGGTCGGATTCGGTTCGGACATTCTGGTCCATAAAGACGGAGGCGTTGGTCAACCAACCTCGACTGCCTAACTCGGCACCGAGCTCGGCGGTTACAAACACCGCGTCCCAGGGGGAGCTTTGGGCCAGGAACGAAGTGGTCAGCTTGCTTCGTAGGTCGGGGGTGGTGATCTCTTCGACGGTAGGGGAGAATCCGACCGCCGACTGGTGCTGTTCCAGCAGGGCTTTGATCGGGTCCATATGGGTTCCGATCAGAACACCCAGCGAGCCGGTGAAGTCGTCGCCCGGTTCAGCACCTTCATCAATAGGGTCGCTTTCTCCGCAGGCCGCTACCAGGGCAGACATACCCCCCATGGCGGCGAATGCCGCTAACGCCGAACCCCCGCCCAGGAACTGGCGGCGGGTGAACTGATATGACCGATTGGCTTTGGGAACCATGCTCTTTGCACCTCCATTGGATGGCCTTCAGATATAAGTTACACCGTTCGATGTTGTGATGCCCCTCAAATAGGGGGTGGAAAGTTGGGGAGGTTTCTGGTCGGGTCTAGACGGCCCCGGGGCGGGACCACCGATTTTTCGCGCTTTGTGTTACAGGTCTCAGAGCAAAAAGGAGCGATCGGCTCGGAGCGGAGACCTTATACAACCCAACCCGGAATCCTATGTAGAAAATCCAGATAAAGCGCCTGCTAGCAAACGGTTTGATAAATTATCATCGGAATTCAGACTATAAGATTTGAAGTAATCCTAGACTATCGATGGACTCGATACCTAGCAAGGTTTTTTTATATTTTGATTTTTATAAAAATTAAGATTAATAATGCTTATTTAATCAAAATAGGAAAATATTGATATATCAGGGCCTTAATTTTATTAGCCCTGGCTATAGTGACTCCATGTTTTATAAAGAAGAGGTTCGGTGACATTAAAGGGAAGGCCTGGTAGCGGACGAACCAAGCCCGCCGGAAGAGGTTCAATAGGTCGGCGCAGCTTGTTCAGCCGCCTTTCATTCGGCCACGCAGTGATGATCATCGCCGGTTTGTTGGCCTTCTTGCTCAACGTTCTGGTACTCCGCGAAGAAGTTGAGCTGGTCGAGGTTCTGGTAGCCGCCCATAATCTATCGGCCGGCAGCCGGATGGAAAGCGGGGATATCACCTACCGTTCGGTGGACTCAGACGGTGCCTTTACCGACCGGGCGCTCACCTTGGGAAGGGAGACCACCCTCATAGGGCAGGTCATAGTGCGGGACATCCCGGCCGGAGCGCCACTGATGGCGAGTGACCTGCGGCCGGTGGCTACGCCCGATGAGCAACGGGCCATGAGCATCGCCATTTCGCCGGATAGGGCCGTCGGTGCTGCCCTGGATATCGGGGATCGGGTGGACGTTTTGCTGGTCGAGAACCAAGCGAGCCGGTTCATCGTTACCGGCTTAGAAATCTTGGCGGTCGGTTCAAGGGATCAGAATCGGTCGGGTTGGGGACTGACGGTTGAGGTGAGTCCGGTTCAGGCCATGCTTATAGCGGCGGCACTTGAATCCGGCACCGTCCATCTACTCAGATCGACCGGACTACCCCCCTACCGGAATTATCCGGCTATCCGAGACCATCGGTTACCTCCCGTCGCGTCAGGATCATGATCGGGTTTGAGCCCCTGATAGCCATCGCCGGTTCCCAGCGGGGGTGGGCATCCGAGCTGGTTCGATTTCTTAGTGACTTCGGAGGTGCCCGCCTGAAAGGAACGGTCCTTACCGCCGCCGAAGCCTTGAATACGGAATACGAGGTCCTGCTGATAGACGACATCGCCAGCTTCCTGAACCCTCGCTTGGTGGCCCGAATCCAGAAGCAGGGCCGTAAGGTGGTGGGAGTCTTTGACCCGGAGGCCGGTGATCTGGGCCGGGAACGCCTCCTGGCGCTGGGGGTGGACGGACTGGCCACCGCCGACGGTGATCCGGAGTCGATTCTGGAGGTGGTGGCCTCCGTTGCCTTCGATGGTTCCGCCTCGTCTACCCCGAGAGCCACAGAGGATCGAAGCGAGTCGGAAACCGGTCGGATGACCGTGATCGCCGGCGGAGACGTGGGCGGTGATCTGGCAGTCATCCTCGCCGGAGAGTTTCAGGCCCATCAACGCACCACGTTGGTGGTAGACGTTGACACCCTTACGCCTATGCTGGCCCAACGGTTTTCCCTGCCGTTGGTTCCCAACCTACTTACCGCCTTGGACGCCCACCTATTACTTCGGGGCGAGGTGAGCGATTCCTTCCTGTCCGGACCCTACGGGGTAACCGTTCTGACCGGTCTACCCGATCCTTCCGACTGGCACACGATCGGAACCGAGGAGATAGTCGATCTGCTCGACACCCTGAGCCGCAGGCATGATGAGTTGATCATCAAAACCTTCCCCTACCTCGAAGACGACCACATCAATGCCCGGCGGGGGCGTTTCGATGTCAGCCGGTCGGTAATCGAGCTGGCCACCGAGGTGATCTGCCTGGTCGAGCCCACCCCGATCGGGCTCTCTCGGGCGCTGACCTGGGCGGCCAAGACTCAAAAAATGACCTCCGCTTCGTTACATATCGTGTTCGAGGCCCGTCCGCTTTCCATGTTCCAAAGGGGCGAACTGAGCGACGAGCTGCTTCGAAACCTGTCACCCCAATCCATAACCTGGTTGCCGGTCGACAACGGTATGGAGCGGGCGGTTTGGAACGGGACGGAGGTCCCCAAGGGATCATTCGTCCGAACCGTTGTAAAGCTGGGGGCCGCCATGCTGAACGGCACCCGCCGGAGTCGTCCATGACCCTTCGGCCCTATGAGGCGTTGCGTAGACGAGCCGCGGAACGTATCGGCGAGATGGAACTCGACCCGTTATCGGACGGAGAGAAGATTCGGGCCGAGGTAGACCGTCTTATAGAGGCCTATCAAAGACGTGCGTTCGGTGGCGGGGGAACCCGACCCTTCCGCGATCCCGCCGAAATCGGCGATCGACTGGTCGATTCCCTGGTCGGCTACGGGCCTTTGACGCCGGTATTCGACCGCCATGACATCGAAGAGATATTCATCGAAGGCGAGCGCGTGACCTTCATCGACTCCTTGGGTCGGCTCCAGGCGCTGGACACCCCCACCTCCGAGGAGGAGAACCGGCAGATCATCACCCGCATTCTGGCCGGAACCAACCGGCGACTTGACGTGTCCAACCCGATCGAGCAGGCCCGGGTTCTGGGCGGCCGGGCCCGTCTAACCGCGGTTATACCTCCGGTAGCGGATCGTTTGTCCGCCACACTCAGGAAGTACACGGTGAAAAACTTCGACCTGAGCTTCCTGGTCGAAAAGGAGGCGATATCCCAGACGGCGGCGAGCTTCCTTTGGGCGGCGGCCCAAGCCAACACCACCATTCTGTTCAGCGGTCCGCCTGGTGCCGGTAAGACCACCATGTTGAGTGCCTATTTGAAGGCGGTGCCGGCCGACAGGTGCATAAGGGTTTGCGAAGAGATCCGGGAACTGGACTTCCCCCTGCTTCACGGAAGTTTCTACGAGGCCAGCCCGCCCAACCTGGACGGAACCAGGAGATACACCCTGCGTGATCTGGTCAAGGTGGTGCTGTCCCAGCGCCCTGACCTGATCTGCGTGGGCGAGGTAAGAGGGTCAGAGGCGTTCGAGTTGACCCGGGCGGTCAACGCCGGGTGCGGTTTTGCCTGCACAATCCACTCCGATTCGGCAGCGGCGGCTCTGGTGGCGTTGGTGAACGCCGCGCTTATGGCGGGCGAAAACGTCACCGAACCCATTTTGACCCAGGTGTTCAGCACCGCCATCGATTTCGTGGTCCACATGCGTAGGGATCAGCGCACCAGTCATCAGGAGGGTATCCAACGCCGGGTCATGGAGATCCTGGTGTTGGATCCCTCCGCCAGGAAGTCGGGTTTCGCCGCCCAACATCTGTTTGCCCGGGCCGGTATGACCGGACCTCTGGAGTGGACCGGCGTCTATCCACCCGATTCGGTACGACAACGCCTGGAATGGTTTCTTCCGAAGGGAGTCAATCTGGAATCCATCCTTTCCAGGTCCTGGCAGGCCCCGCTGTGAGGTTGATAGCTCCCTTGATGACCGCCGTCTCGGTCTATCTGATCCTGGGACATTTCGCGGGCTACGCACCTTCGATTTCCCTGACCATGCCTACCCGTCCCGACCGATCCCGACGGTTTCATCAGTGGCTCCTCCAGGCCGGATCCGACCTGACTCCGCTTCGTTTCTGGTGCGGGTCGGCCGGGCTGGGTTTGGGGGCACTGGCCTTGTTTACCGTCCTCACCTCGGCCTGGTGGATGGCAGTAATGCCGGCTTTAGGCGTGGCCTACCTGCCCTATTGGTACTACTCACGGCGGAGAGGCGAACGGCTCGGCCAAATCCGGGAGGCCTGGCCGGATGCCCTGCGGGATGCGCTGGCCTCGATTTTGACCGGTTCGACGCTGACTTCCGCTCTTTGCGATCTGGCCGATCGAGGTCCGGTGCCCCTTCAGCCCGCCTTCGCCCGTTTCCGTCTTATGTCCCGGATGATGGGAGTGGTTCCGGCCTTGGAGCTGGTCAAAGAGGAGCTGAGCGATCCCAACTCGGATCGGGTTATCGAGGTGTTGGCCCTGGCCTACGAACACGGGGGAGGGCTGGTAGCGGAGGTGCTTCATGATCTGATCAGCGAGAACACCGAGGACCTTCGCCTGGGGGACGAGATCCGGGCGGACGGCACCGAGCAGCGCATCGAGAGTTGGGCGGTGGTGCTGGTTCCTTGGATCATGCTGGCCTTCCTGTCCCAATCCTCCGAGCAGTACCGAGCCTTCTACCACTCGGGGGCGGGCCTGGTGGTGGTTCTGGCTGCCGGGATTTGGTCCTTGCTCGGGGTGGTCCTGTTGGGATATATCAGCCGTTCCGCCCCCGAACCTCGGGTCCTGGCCGGAGCCGGGGTGCGATGACCAGATGATCTCCGGTCTGGCCATAATCGCCGTGGCCTCTTCGGTGGTTTGTGCGGTTGCCGCGGTGTCGATCTGGGTTCGACCGCCCCGCCGACTCCGGTCAAGGGTGCGTCCCTACTCTTCGGTTACCCGTCTGGAGCCGGGAATGGGTACGGGTTTTCTGGATCGGGCTCGTCCGAGCTCTCCGCTCGGGAACAGCACCATCCGTCGCCTGCTGGCACCCATGCTCACCGGTGCCGTCTATCCCCTGGCCCGGTTTCTGATGCCGATGGATGACCAGGAACTCTCCCTTCGTCTCCGCCAGGCCGGATATTTTCCCGAAATGGAGGAGGCGGCCCGTCCCCTGGCCTATCGGATGCGCTCGCTGGGACGGATGGTGGGATACGCCACCGGTCTGGGGGCAGTAGGTCTCTGGGGTGGAAATTCGGGATTCATGGTGGTTTCCCTGATCGCGGTCGGCGCTCTGGTCGGTGCCTACCAATCTCGCTCCCGCCTGGCCGAGGCCGTTCGACGAAGGCGGGCGCGTATCCGATCCGAGCTCTACACGATCAACCAGCTGGTGGCGATGTACACCCGGGCGGGTGGCGGTCTCATCCAGGCCCTGCGCTATGTCGTAACCCGCGCCCGAGGAATCGCCGTGGACGAGCTGGCCGATGCCCTGCATCTCCATGATCGGGGCTGGACCTTTGCCGATGCCCTGGCCCGGGCGGAGAAGATGACGCCGGAGCCGGAGGCGGCTCGGACCTACCGGCTGCTGGCCACCTCCCAGGAACAAGGATTTGATCTTTCGGATGCCCTTCTGAGCCTGTCTAAGGAACTCAGAGAAGGCCGAAGGAACGAGCTGAGACGGATGGCTGCCCGGCGGCGGGTGCTGATCGTCATTCCGGTGGTGGTGATACTGGCACCCGTCACCATGCTGTTCATGGCGGCCCCGATCCCGTCCATCTTGTTCGGTGGTTAGGGCAGCAACCCCGTTAGAAAGGAGGCGGGGCCACCCCGATATGAGCAAAACACTTCCCATAGTTCAGAGTAAGAAAGGAAAGAACCGGTGAACAAAAAGGGCGACAGGAACAAGGCGGGCGGAGGGTTTCCGTTCTGTCTGAGGGACGAGCGAGGTGCGGCCGAGACCTCCACCGTCCTGGCTTGGATAGTGGTAGGGGTTCTGGTGGTTATGGCGCTTCGGGCGGGCCTGCAGACCGCAGGCGAAAATGTGATCGACGACCTTCAAACCAGATTGTCGGTCACTACTACCAACTGATCGGCCATGTGCAGTAATAAAACCCCGGGTATAGGGTTGTGACCATCGGATCGGATCACGGCGGCGAAATGCGGAACTACCCTCCCTTGCTGGATGTCGCCGGCGTGGCGGATATGCTCAGCCTGAGTATGGAGGAGACCCGCCGACTGATCGGGGAGGGTTGGATCGACCACGCCGGCGTCAAAGGTCGTCAAATATTCCATCGGGACCGGGTGATCGAATGGCTCAAAAGCCAACGGGTGAATCCGAATGAAATGTAGAAGATACGGTGTTCGCAAAGCGACAGTCCGGGCCTCGCCGGAGGCTATCCTGGAACAAATGTTCGTATTGGCCAACAGTCGTGATCGCCTTTGTTCGTGATCGGCATCGACCCGGGCCTGACCACCACCGGTTTCGGCGCGGTTCATAGGAGGTCAAACTCTTACGAGGTGGGCAAGGCCGGGGTGATCCGAACGGATACCGATCTACCGTTCGCCACCCGACTGGCTACCTTGTTCGACGATATGACCGAACTTCTCGAAGAAGTAGGTCCCGAGGTGATGGCCATGGAGCGGGTTTTCGTCAATCGAAACCTGCGTACCGCCACCCAGGTGGGAGCGGCCTCCGGGGTGATAATGCTGGCCGCCGCCCGAGCCGGGCTGGAGGTGTTCGACTACACCCCCACCGCGGTCAAAGCGATCGTAACCGGCAACGGACGGGCCTCCAAAGTCCAGGTACAGCAGATGGTGGCCCGCCGTCTCGGGTTAGACCGGATTCCCAGCCCGGCCGACACCGCCGACGCCCTGGCGATCGCCCTCTGTCACATCCAAAGCCTGGGCAACCGGCTGGGGCAGGTCAAGGCAGCTATGGGGACCAATTAGATGATCGGACGGATCAGGGGCGTTTTGGTACACAAGGACGAATCGGGCCTGGTGATAGAGGCAGGCGGTTTGGGTTATGAGGTGAAGGTGACGCCCGAAGACCTGGCCTCCTTGCCTGATCCTGGAGAGGAAATCGTGCTCCATACCCATCTGGTGGTGCGGGAAGACCTGCTCGCCCTGTACGGATTTGACGGTCGGGCAGGACGGGACATGTTCCGTATCCTCCTTACCGCCAGTGGGGTAGGGCCGGCCCTGGCGCTGGCCCTGCTTTCGACCCTACGTCCGGCAGAGCTGCAACAGGCGGTGGCTGCCGATGACGTAGCCGCCCTTTCCCTGACGCCGGGCATCGGCAAACGTAAGGCCGAGAAGCTGCTGGTGGATCTTCGTCCCAAGCTGGGGACGCTATCCACCATCTCCGCCCCCTCCTCGGAGGTTGTAAAGGTACGGGCCGCCCTGGAGTCTCTCGGCTATCAACCCTCCGAGATACAGGTGGCTTTGGAGGGGATTACCGGGAAAGGAACGGCCGAGGAAATGATTCGGGATGCCCTGCGGGTGATGGGCCGGGACCGGGGTCTCACCGATGCGTGAAGACGGACTTCTCTCCGCCCGACCTACCGAAGACGATCACGTAGGGGAGGTAATGCTCCGTCCCCGTACCTTGGATCAGTTTGTGGGACAAAGCACCATCAAAAACCGCCTGTCTATTTCCATGGAGGCCTCAAACAAACTAGGTCGCCCGCTGGACCATTTGCTGCTGTCGGGGCCGCCCGGACTCGGAAAGACCACGCTCGCCCGCATCATGGCCGGAGAGATGGGTGCCCAGCTGCGCTCCACCTCCGGTCCGGCGGTGGAAAGGGCGGGAGATCTGGCCGCCATTTTGTCCGGCCTCGAATACGGGGACGTGCTGTTCATAGACGAAATCCATCGCCTCTCCCGGGTGGTCGAAGAGGTGCTGTACTCCGCTATGGAGGACTTCGCCCTCGACATAGTGGTCGGAAAAGGGCCCACCGCCCAATCCCTCCGCCTAACCCTGCCTCGGTTTACCCTGGTCGGTGCCACCACCAGAATCGGCGTGGTAACCGCCCCCCTGCGGGATCGATTCGGCATGGTGGACCGTCTCGACTACTACATACCGGACGACCTGTGCCAGATCGTGGCCCGATCGGCTTCCATAATGGAGGTTCCGATCACCGATGAGGCCGCCCTATATATAGCGGTTAGAAGCCGGGGCACCCCTCGGATAGCCAACCGTCTGCTGATGAGGATGAGCGAATACGCCATCGCCCGAGCCGACGGGAAGATAGACGACGAGGTGGTAAGGGCAGGTATGACGCTGTGGGAGGTCGATGATCTGGGCCTCGACAAGGTGGATCGACTGATCCTCGAGGCCATAGTCATCAAGTTCTCAGGCGGCCCGGTGGGGCTGACCACCCTGGCCATAGCCGTCGGGGAGGAGCCCGAAACCGTAGAGTCGGCCTACGAACCCTTCCTGGTTCAGCAAGGCCTGGTAGCCAGAACCCCCCGCGGGAGGGTCGCCACCCCGCTCGCCTACCGACATTGCGGCCAACCCCTCCCCGAATCTGGCCAACCTTCCCTACTGACCTAAGCCCCTAAGCCAAACCCACCCCCGATAAAGGGGCGGTTTCAGATACTTGAAAGCGTTTTTTCGCGTTCTATATAAAGGGGGATAAAGGGGGTTGAATTTGTCCCTCGGGCATGATACGTAGTGGGTTGCCAAGCACCGAAGGCCGGGTAAGAGGAATAGGAACCCCGATCGGATCCCCGGCCCCAAGGGAACATAAACGTATGGAGCGAACAGCCGAACCGCAGTCTCCCGGCTTCAGTCCGGGCATGGTTGACCACGCTCCAAATCAGGTGGTGCGAGGTGGGGGCGGGGACCCGGCGTAGCCGGGTGAGGTGTGCGGATTTTGCGATTCGTGTGAGTGTTCCCCCTGCTTATGGCACCTTTTCCCAAACCTTGGGCGGAGAACTTTATAGGTGAAGTTGGCGAACTTCTAGGTTGAGGAGGTTACTGGTTGGGGCTGCGACCCTTGTGTATGGGTAACGAGCGAGCGACCTGAGACCTTCCCATCGAAACGGCGGATTCCTGGCTTCCAAGGGGGTCTGATTCGGTCAGTCCGGTTCGGCCTCTACTACTCCTACGATCCTGGAAAAGGCCTGGTTTCTCAGGTCGTCTATATCCTTAAGGTTCAGGCCTTCGGTGGGGATCGGTGCCATAACTGCCACCTTGATCCGCCCGGACCGAATCAGTTTTGAGCCCGGTTCCCAGATGGCCCGGGTTCCGGTAATCGCCACCGGCAGAACCGGCAGCCCCAGGTTACGGGCGATATAGAACGCCCCCTTTTTGAAGGGCAGCATGGTTCCATCACGGGAACGGGTACCCTCCGGATAGATCATCAGAGACCGTCCCAGCCGCGTGGTCTCGGCGGCACCTTGGTTGACCGCCTGATGGGCCGCCCTTCCCGCCGCTCGGTCCACCTCCACAATGCCGAATTTGCGCATGGCCGTCCCGAACAGAGGGATCTTGTACAACTCCGTTTTGGCCAGGAATCGAATCGGGACCGGCATCACCGCGAAGTGGACGAAGATGTCAAAAGAGGATTGGTGGTTCGAAACCACCACATAGGCCCTTCGTCTGTCTATGTTCTCCAATCCTTCGATGGTGAGTTTGGCTCCGGCGGTCACACACCACATTCGTCCCCAGAATCTAGGAATCCATTCCAAAATAGGGCCGGTGGGCCGTACCATGGTGTGGAGGATTATGGCCAGCGCGCATAGAACCGTTACGGGAACCGCCACTGCGAAGACCAGGCCGGTTCGTAACCCGTTGACCAAGAGGGTGACCATGGCCTGGAAGGTTAATCCCCGGCAATCCGGTTTCCGGTTCTCAGGGAGGGCTACACCATGAAATCGGGCTTCGTCAACGAACCGCCGCCTGTCGGAGCGGACAAAGCCGAGCTGCGGGTTTGGGCTAAGCGGCAGCTGGAGACGGGTATTCCTCGGTATCAGGCGGACGCTACGGTTGAGGGTCTTGCAGAATGGTTTAACCGGCCCGGCCTGCCGGAAGGGATGGTGGTCATCTTCTTCCCGCTCCCTGACGAAATCGACCTGACCTCACTTATAGATCGTCTGGGCAGGGACTTGGCGGTGACCCGTACCCCCCGCCACGGCCCGCTAACCCTCCATCCGGCTGATGGGCCTATGGAGCGACATCGGTTTGGATACCAACAGCCCCGAGCGAACGCCCCGCTGGTGGATCCGTCCACAGTGGCGGCGGTGTTGACGCCCGGACTGGCGTTCGGACTAAGGGGAGAGCGCCTAGGTAGGGGGGCAGGCTATTACGACCGGTTTTTCACCAAGATTCCGGCACAGGCTTTGAGAGTCGGGGTTACGGTTTCGCCGCTGGTGGTGGACGAACTTCCCACCGACCCTTACGACGTTCCTATGACCCATTTGGCGACCGAGGAGGGAGTCCTTCAGGTCGGTAAAGATGCTCCCTTCCGGCCTTAAGGCACGGAGAACGTTATTGGCAAAGGGCACCAAATCAGCCTACGGAACCCCCCGGAACGGTCAGGGTTGTCTATAGTAAGACCCTGAGACGATGGCGCGGGATGTTTGTCTCGTGCGTTTGGTGAAAGGATGTGGTTGATGTCGGATATGTCACGGAGCGTGCGGGGGGGG
>VXMP01000072.1 GCA_009841075.1 Acidimicrobiia bacterium
CACACCACCTGATTCGGAGCGTGGTCAACCATGCCCGGACTGAAGCCGGGAGACTACGGTTCGGCTGTTCGCTCCATACAAATATGTTCCCTCAACTGCCGGGGATCCGATCGGGATACCTACCTCTAACCCGGCCTTCGGTGCTTGGCAACCCCCTACGTATCATGAGTCCGGGACAAATTCAACCCCCTTGTTTGAAAACGCGAAAAAACGATCCACAAGCACCTTAAACCACCCTACCTGAGATTCGGATTTAACGACCAGGTGGGCCTCGAAAGGGGAGATACTTCAGGGACCAGGTGGACCCAGGGTTCCTAGCCTTTCGATCAGGTCTACTACCCGGCTGGAGTATCCCCATTCGTTGTCATACCAGGACACGGCCTTGACCATATCTTCGCCCAGTACTTCGGTCGCCTCCGCATCGAACACGCTGGAATGGGCGTTTCCGATGATGTCCGACGACACCAAGGGATCCTCCGAATACTGCAGTACTGCCTGCATCGGGCCTCGGGCCGCCTCTTTGATGGCCCCGTTAACGGTCGCCACGTCTACCGGGGTTTCCAGTTCCGCCACCAGCTCCACCAGCGAGCCGTCCGGCACCGGCACCCGCATAGCCATTCCGTCCAACTTGCCCAACAGCTCCGGCAGCACCTTCCCTACCGCTCGGGCCGCTCCGGTGGAGGTGGGGATAATGTTTTCGGTGGCCGCCCTTGACCGGCGCAGATCACGATGGGGAACATCGGCTAGACGCTGATCGTTGGTGTAGGCGTGAACCGTGGTCATGATCCCCCGTACCACCCCGAACCGGTCGTTCAGAACCTTGGCGATAGGTGCCAGACAGTTGGTGGTGCAGGAGGCGTTGGACACGATCCGATGGGAAGCCTTCAGGTCCTGATCGTTAACCCCGAGCACCACGGTGCAGTCGATCTCGTCCTTGGCCGGTACGGTTAGTAGAACCCGTTCGGCACCGGCCTGGAGATGCTGTTCGATCTGGGCCCGGGTTCTAAAGACACCGGTGGATTCCACCACCACATCCACCCCGAGTTCTCTCCACGGTAGAGCGGAAGGCTGTGGTTCCTGCAGCATCTGAATGTGATGGCCGCCCACGGTCATGGTGTTGTCGTCCACCGTCACCCGCCGATCGAGAGTCCCCATCACCGAATCCCGTTGCAGCAGATAGGCGAGGATCTCGTTGTCGGCCAGGTCGTTGATGGCCACCACCTGGATGGGGGTGAAGGGGCGGTCAAGTATTATCCGCAGAACCGCCCTTCCGATGCGTCCGAACCCGTTGATAGCGATCCGCTGGGTCATGCTCCGGCACTCCGGTGCCATTCGAATAGGCGTAGGGCTTCGACTATTCGGGCGGAATAACCCCAACCGGTGTCGAACCACACCACCGTCTTGAGCAGGGTGTCGTCGATCATCATGGTGGCCCGACTGTCGAAGATGCCTGAATAACAAGAACCTCTCACGTCGCTCGACACGATGGGGTCGTCGGTAAAGCCGAAGATGCCCTCGTATTCGGTCCGCCCCGCCTCCTCCACCACCTCGATCACCTCTTCCAGGTTGGTGGGGGTTTGCAGTCGGGTCACGGCGTCCACCACCGAGCCGTCGTTGACGGGAACGTTCAGCGCCTTCGAGGTGATCCGTCCGGCCAGATGGGGAAAGACCCTGGTCAGAATCTCGGCCGAGTTGCTATCCGCCGGGATGATGTTTTCGCCTGCAGCCCGGCTGGTGCGGAATCCTCCGGCGGGTACGTCACCGAGACGGGCCCGGTTGGTGTAGGCGTGAACGGTGGTGAAGAACATCCGATCAATCCCGAACCTTTCGTCCAGGATTTTTACCAGCGGTGCCATGGCGTTGGAGGTGTTGGAACCCATTGCCACTACCGGCGGTAGTTGGTCAAGCCCAGGTCGGGTAACACCTGACAGCAGCATGGGCAGGTCTCCCGGTACCTCGGGGGTGGAGGCCAGGATTACCCGCTTGGCACCCGCTTCGATATGGCGGTTGCACCAGTCGGCGGTGCGATATCGACCGGTGGCCTGAACTACGGTCTCCACGCCCAGCGAGGCCCAGTCCAATTCGCCCGGTTCGGTGGCCATGAGAAAAGGAATGGGACGGTCGTCGATAACCAGCGTCTCCCCCTCCAGGCTCACCCGGCCAGGGAAGTTCCCGTATATAGAGTCGTATTTGAGGAGGTAGGCCAGCCCTTCACGGTCCGCTATGTCTACTATCGCCCCCACCGTAACCTTTTCGTCACCGGCGAGCTGGCGCAGGACGTTTCGTCCGATCCGGCCCAAACCCATTAAACCGACTTTCATGCTCCCCTTCTTTGGCTAAAGGTGGTCGGCCCTTGGTGCCTTGGATAGTTTAGGACTCAGGAGATCTAACAAAAACTCAGGGGCCAACCCTCACAGAGAACGCGAAAATCGCGCCGGCGGGCTTCGCCCGCAGGGCCCGCCCCCACCTCCACCTCCGCCGGTCGGGACGCGTTCCGCTAAGGGTCTAAATCGGTTGTCCCGAGGAATGACCGTGCAGCCGGGTGACGTCTATACCCGATGCCGCAATGGTGTTTGGTATGGAACAACGTATAGCACCGCTGGGACATTTTCTAGAGGGTCGTTTGAAGAACGCAAACCGAGAGGGGGCAAGTCCGAGGTTAAGGCGCAAGTCGTAGAAGGGTTAAGGCGCAAGTCGTAGAAGCAGTCGGGGCACCACGACACGCACCCGGTCGCGGTTCTACTCATCGACGGCTCCTCCATCCCAAGACGGAGACTTCGGAGTCAACGCGTACATCAGACATCTCAACGGAGCTGTGGAGTTAGTCGGATCAGGGGAACTTCGGGCTGGGGTAGGTGGGTTCAGTTCTTCTATGATTAGGGTCGTCCCCATGCTGTCTAGGGAGGCCATGACCACCAAAACAGGTTCCGCCACTTTGTCCGCCCCCCTCTATCGACTCTATGAGCGCCGCCTTCTCCGCCGGTTGCGAGGTTCTCGGCTCCCAAGCCATATCGGGATCATCATGGATGGGCATCGCCGCTACGCCCGCGCCGAGGGCCTGCAAACCTATTCGGACAGCTATCGGAGCGGGATGAGGCGGCTGGAGGACTTCTTGGGTTGGGCGGCGGTACTACCGATTCCCTCTATCACCGCCTGGGTTCTGTCCACCGAGAACCTATCCCGTCCGCCCGAGGAGATTGAGCCCTACTTCGATACGTTGATCGAGATGTTCCGCAGGCTTCCCGAACAGGTGGGGGGTCTTGGTTATCGGGTCAAGGTGGCGGGCCGGCTCGACCTTTTGCCCGCCCAACTAGCCGAAGCCGCCAAAAGTGCGGTGGAAGCCACCGGTCACCCCTCCAACACCAGGAAGTTAACAGTGGCTATGGGCTACGGGGGACGGCAGGAAATCGTGGACGCCTGCCGAAACCTGGTCGAAGAGCTGGTCAAGAAAGGGGTCGCACCTGAGGAGCTGGCAGAAAAGGTTGATACAACCGGAATCGCTGCCCACTTGTATGAACCCGACCAACCGGATGCCGACCTGATAATCCGCACTTCGGGAGAGTCGCGTCTTTCCGGGTTTCTGCTTTGGCAGGCCGCCTATGCGGAGTATGCATTCGTGGATGTCTATTGGCCCGCCTTTCGGCGGGTGGACTTCCTCCGCGCCCTACGCGACTACGCCGCCGCCGACCGCCGCTTCGGCCGCT
>VXMP01000033.1 GCA_009841075.1 Acidimicrobiia bacterium
CGCCGGAGACGCCCACCCACCCCTCCTGGCCACCGGTGCCATCGTCCATGCCGAATCCATGCGAGGAGCACGTGAGATCTCCATCGAAGAGTTCTTCACCGGACCCAAACAGTCCCTCCTGGAACCGGATGAGCTGATCCGCTCGGTTTCGGTTCCGGTCGCCAAAGGGCCCCAGCAGTTTTCCAAGGTCGGAACCCGAAACGCCATGGTTATCGCCGTGACTTCCTTCGCCCTGGGCTTGGACCTGGAAAATCGGCAGTTCGGAACCGGCATCGGATCGGCCGGACCCACTCCGCTCCAGGCAATCGAGGCCGCCGACTACCTCGGTCAGGAGCTGGAAAAGGGGGATTACTGGGAGGATTACCGCCATCTCCCTCCCCAGTTGGTGGATAGGTTCGCCGAGCTGGTGGCGGCAGCTGCCCGTCCGATCGACGACGTTCGGGGGACCGCCTCCTATCGCACCCACGCCCTCCGGATCATGGCCGGACGCACCCTCGGCTGGGTCTGGGAGTCGGCGGAAGGGTATCGCCCGCCATGCTGATCGAGCTGACCCTTAACGGACGAACCGTATCCGCCGAGAACGTCTGGCCAGGCGAAAGCCTGCTCTACGTCCTGCGGGAGAGAATGGGGCTCACAGGCACCAAAAACGCCTGTGAACAGGGGGAGTGCGGGTCGTGCAGCGTATATATGGACGGTGAGCTGGTATGCGCCTGCCTGGTGGCCGCAGGACAGGCCAACGGGACCGAAATCGTCACGGTCGAAGGCCTGGCCGAAGAGGGCGATCTCCATCCCATCCAACAGGCCTACATAACGGAGGGGGCGGTCCAGTGCGGCTTCTGTACGCCCGGGCTGATCATCGCCACCCACCAACTTCTCTCCGCCAACCCCGACCCTTCGGAGGAGGAGACCAGAGAAGCCCTGGCCGGCAATCTGTGCCGATGCACCGGCTACGAGAAAATCCTCTCCGCCGTCCGACTCGCCGCTGAATCGGCCGACAACCGATGACCACCCGCCTGCTCGACCGCCCCACCAGGGAGACCACCGCCGGCGGAGTGGGTGCCTCGTCGGTCCGCCCGGACGCTCCTCTTAAGGTGCAGGGTCGGTTTTCTTTTTCCTCCGACCTCTATCTGGACGGCATGATCTGGGGCGGGACGGTCCGCAGCCCCCACCCCCGAGCCCGCATTCTCAGCATCGACGTCGCCGAGGCGTTGACCATCCGTGGGGTTTCGACCGTCCTGTGTGCCGACGATGTCCCCGGCCACCCCTTTTATGGCATCAAGGTGGCCGACCAGCCCATTTTGGCCGATAAAGAGGTGCGCTACGTCGGCCAACCGGTGGCCATAGTGGCGGCCGACCATCCCGAAGCGGTCCGCCGGGCTATAGAGGCGATCAAGGTCGAGTACCAGGTTCTGGACCCACTGACCGACCCGGAAACCGCCCTGGAGGAGGACTCCGACCCGATTACCCCGCAAGGCAACCTGGCCCGACATGTGCGCATCCGACACGGCGACCTGGATTCCGCCCGATCCCGGGCCGAGGTGACAGTGGAAGCCGAATACCGGTCGGGCGTCCAGGATCCGGCCTTTTTAGGGCCGGAATCCGGGCTGGCCGTACCCGACGGCAGCGGAGGGATTAATCTGTATGTGGCCTCCCAGTGGATCCACGACGACCAGCGCCAGATAGCCGCCGGTTTGGGTCTCGATCTAAGCCAGGTACGCCTCACCCTGAGCGGGGTGGGGGGTGCCTTCGGTGGCCGGGAGGACCTTTCGGTTCATATCCACGCCTGTCTGCTGGCCCTGCGGACGGGTCGGCCGGTGAAGATGTCATATAACCGGGAGGAGTCGTTCGTCGGCCATGTCCATCGGCACCCTTCCCGCATCAGGGTGGAGTTGGGTGCGGACCGAGACGGAACCCTGGTCTATTCCAAGGTTCGGCTGCTGCTCGACGGGGGTGCCTACACCTCCACCTCCCAGATCGTGATCGCCAACGCCTCCTATTTCGCCGCCGGAGCCTATCGGGTGGATCATGTCGAGATCGATGGCTACGCCGTCTACACCAACAACCCTCCTCGGGGTGCCATGCGGGGCTTCGGTGCGGTGCAGGCCTGCTACGCCATCGAGTCGGCCATGGACCGCCTGGCCCAGGCTCTGAAGATGGATCCGGTGGAGCTACGGATCCGCAACGCTATACGGGAAGGCGATATTCTTCCCACCGGACAGATCATCGACGGCCCGGCCCCCACCCGCCAACTTCTTGACCATCTGCGCCGACTTCCTCTACCTCCGGAGCGGTCTCCCGAAGGCACCGAGGATTTAAGGCGATTGCCGGGTGGGGTAGGTAACACCACCCATGGGGAAGGGGTGGTAAGAGGGGTGGGCTATGCCCTGGGCATGAAGGCGATCGGCTTCTCCGGCGGCGTGGACGACATCTCCACCGCCCGGGTAACGGTGTCGGTGGTGGGCGGCCGGCCGGTGGCGGAGGTCTACAGCGCCGCCTCCGAATGCGGACAGGGGATCGTGACGGTCCAGGCCCAGATCGTCCGCAGCGAGTTGGGGATCGAATCGGTGACCGTCCGACCGGCGGATACCGATATAGGTGACGCCGGGTCTTCGGCCGCTTCCCGCCAGACCTGGATGACGGGCGGGGCGGTGGAGGGTGCCTGCCTCGGGGTGCGCGACCAGCTGCTTGACCGAGCCGCCCGCCGGTTGGGATGCTCCCCGGACGACCTCACCCTGCTCCCATCCGGGCGGGTGGCCCTGGGCACGGAACCAACCGACCTGACCCTGTCAGATGTGTTGGGTAACGACACTGTGGAGTACACCTTCGAGTATCACCATCGACCCACCTACCCGATCGACGATGTCTACGGACAGGGTGATGCCCATATCGCCTTCGCCTACGCCGCCCACCGGGCGGTAGTGGACGTGGACATCGATCTCGGCCTGGTCCGGGTGGTGGAGCTGGCTACCGCCCAGGACGTGGGGAAGGCCATGAACCCGCAGGCGGTGGAGGGACAGATCGAAGGAGGCTCGGCCCAAGGTCTCGGGCTCGCCCTTCTGGAGGAGATCCAAATCCAGGACGGTCTGGTAAAGAACCCGTCTTTCACCGACTATTTGATACCCACCATCCTCGACATGCCCCCGATGAACGTTCGCATCTTCGAGTTCCCGCACCCCGACTCCCCATACGGGCTGAACGGGGTTGGAGAACCGCCCACCCTGTCTTCTACTCCGGCCATCGTCAACGCCCTTCGCAACGCCACCGGCCTGGACCTGCCCAAAGTCCCGGTCCGCCCCGCCGACCTGATCGCCGCCCTCCACACCTCCTGAACCCAAAAAAGGAGCGCTGAACCGGCTCCGTTAGGAAAAGGGCCGCTGTTTGTCATCACGAACCTTGTTGAGCAGGCTTTTCGGGATACTCCCATCTCAACTAAGCGCCTCCCACGGAGGTGATTTGAGGTACTTGGGAAGCGTTTTTTCGCGTTCTCGATAAAGGGGGTTGAATTTGTCCGTGGTCCATGATACGTAGGGGGTTGCTAAGCACCGAAGGCCGGGCAAGAGGTAAGGAACCCCGATCGGATCCCCGGCAACTGAGGGAAAATAATCGTATGGAGCGAACAGCCGAACCGCAGTCTCCCGGCTTCAGTCCGGGCAT
>VXMP01000002.1 GCA_009841075.1 Acidimicrobiia bacterium
TTCGCTCATACCCGCGACTCTACAAGAGCCGAAGGCAAAGGTCGGCCCGGTTTGATAGGCGATCTGTTCATTTCGATCCGCCCCCCTTCTCCGGCGCCGACAATCCGTACGACTGCCTGGCTCCTTAGGTTCGACATGGCAGCCTCCTTATGATTTCAGCTGATGGCTTCCCCATCTGACTACATGACTCCTGAAGCCAAGGCTCGAAAGGAGATCGACGAGCAGCTGCAGTCCTCCGGCTGGGTGTTGCAGGACTACAGCAAGGCCGCGGTGGACGCCGCCCCGGGAGTGGCGGTGCGCGAGGTCCCCACCCAGGCAGGTCCGGCGGATTATGTTCTGTTCGTTGATCGCCAGGCGGTGGGGGTGATCGAAGCCAAATCGGCCGGGACCACCTTGACAGGAGTTGAATTCCAGACCCGGAAGTACCGGGTTTCTTATCCGCTGGGACTGCCCGCATACCAGGTGAATGGGGCCCTTCCGTTCGGGTATGAAGCAACCGGCGTTGAAACCCGATTCACTAACGGCTTCGACACAAAGCCCTCCTCCAGGCGGGTGTTTTCTTTCCATCGCCCGGAGACGCTGGGGCGCTGGATCAACGACCATGCCAACATTGGCGCCGCCGGTGGTGTTCGGGCCGGCCTGCACCTGCTTCCGAATCTGGACGAATCCGGCCTCTGGCCGGCGCAGGCCCAGGCTATCCGCAACCTCGAGCAGTCCCTGGCGGAGAACCGGCCCCGGGCGCTCATTCAGATGGCCACCGGCTCGGGCAAGACCTTCACCGCGGTGAACGTTTCCTATCGGCTGCTCCGCCATGCGGGGGCCGGGCGGGTGTTGTTTCTGGTGGACCGGGCCAACCTGGGACGCCAGGCCATCAGGGAATTCGAAGGATTTGACACGCCCGATGACGGCCGCAAGTTCACCGAGCTCTACAACACACGCATGCTGGGATCTTCTGACTTCGACATCGCCCATGATCAGGCCACCAAAGTCCATGTGGCCACCATTCAGCGGATCTACTCCATTCTGCGAGGCGAGCCGATCGATGACAGCCTGGACGAAGAAACAGGTTTCGAAGTGGAGCCGGATCGTCCGGTGGAGGTCGCCTACAATCCCCGCCTTCCCATCGAGTCCTACGATGTGATCATCATCGATGAATGCCACCGTTCCATTTATGGAGTTTGGAGGCAGGTCCTCGAATACTTCGACGCCTTCCTGATCGGGCTCACCGCCACCCCCGGCACACAGACCTTCGGCTTCTTCAACCAGAACCTGGTGATGGAGTATGGACACGAACAGGCAGTGGCCGACCGGGTCAACGTGGACTTCGACGTCTTCCGCATCCGCACCGAAGTCACCGAAGAGGGTGGGGTCATTCCCGCCCAGTTCGTCACGGAGTTCCGGGATCGGGAAACCCTTCAGCAGCGGTTCGAGAAGATCGATGAAGATCTCGAATACCAGGCCGGTCAGCTGGACCGCAAGGTGGTAACACCCGATCAGATTCGCACGGTCGTCAGCACCCTCCGGGATTCAATGCCCACCATGTTCCCCGATCGGGTGGTTTGCGATGATGGCCGCCTGGCCCACATCCCCAAGACCCTGATCTTCGCCAAGACCGACAGCCACGCCGACGACATCGTAAAGATCGTTCGCGAGGAATTCGGCCTGTCCAACCAGGGAGCGGTCAAGATCACCTACAAATCGGGGGACAGCGGCGCCAAACCCGAGCAACTGCTGCAAAGCTTCCGCACTTCCTACCAAACTCGAATAGCCGTGACAGTCGACATGATCGCCACCGGCACCGACGTGAAACCTATCGAGTGCGTGGTGTTCATGCGGATGGTCCGCAGCCGCAACTATTTCGAGCAGATGAAGGGCCGAGGGGTACGAGTGATGAACACCGAGGACCTGCAGGCCGTGACTCCCGACGCTCAGGCCAAGGAACGGTTCGTCTTGGTGGACGCGGTGGGAGTCACCGAGACCGATCTTCACGACACCGTCCCGCTGGAAAGAAAGCACGGCGTGGGATTCGACCGGTTGCTGAACCTCATCGGCCTGGGAGACACCAGCGAGGATGTGGTGTCATCGGCGGCGTCACGGCTGGCCCGGCTCGACAAACGGATCACCAAAACCGACCGCCAGGAGGTAGAGACAATCGCCGGTATGAGCCTGACGGAGATTGCCCGACATGTGGTGGACGCTCTGGACCCGGACCGCCATTACCGGGCGGCTCAGGAGGCCACCGGTGCTGACGACCCCAGCCCGGAGCAGATCGCTTCGGCTCGGGAACAGATCGTCAGGGAAGCCGTAAAGCCTCTGGCCGGCAATTCGGAGTTGCGGGAGAAGCTGGTTGAGATTCGGCGCAGCTACGAGCAGATAATCGATACCGCCACCCAGGATCGGGTGATATCAGGAGAGTTCTCGCGGGACGCCACCGACCGAGCAAAAGCCGTTGTTGAATCGTTCCGCCAATTCATAGAAGACCACCGTGACGACATCAACGCCCTGGATGTGCTCTACCGCCAGCCCTACCAGGCCCGTCTCACCTACGCCGACATCCGGGAACTGGCCAACGTGATAGGGAGACCGCCCAGAGCGTGGACGCCTGATGTCCTGTGGAGGGCCTATGAAGTGCTGGACGCCTCCAAGGTGAGAGGATCGGGGCCGCGGGTTAACACCGATCTGGTGAGCCTCGTGAGGTACGCGTTGGGGGAGGCGGACGAACTGGTGGCCTATCCGCTGCTGGTGGAAGAACGCTTTCAAGCCTGGCTTGCTCAGCAAGACCGTGGGGGGAACACATTCAGCGCCGAACAGCTTGCCTATTTGGATCTCATCAAAGACCACCTCGCGGGCAGCCTCTCGGTGGAGCGTCGCGAGCTCCAAGGACCCCCTTTCAGCGCCGAGGGTGGCCTGGGCAGGGCACACCAGCTATTTGGAGCCGACCTGGATCGGCTACTGGCCAACTTGACGGCGGAGCTAGCCGCGTGACCCTTCGAGTCCACCCCGACGACATAGTAAAGCGTTCCGAGTCCCCACTGTTGGCTGAACACCACACCTGGGAAAGAGTCCGTATTGGGCAAATAGCACATTTGCAGAATGGAGGGGCCTTTTCGAGCAAACTCTTCAATACCAGTGAAACCGGGATGCCAGTAATTCGCATTAGAAATGTAGGAACAACCAAGTCAACCACCTACTATTCCGGTGAGTACCAAGACAAATACCTAGTCTTTCCAGGCGATCTGCTCGTCGGCATGGACGGAGACTTTCGTGTATCCCGTTGGCAAGGCTCTCCTGCCCTATTGAATCAACGAGTCTGCCGCTTAGACATGCGAAACCCTCAAATGTACGATGGCCGCTTTCTTTACCATGTGCTTCAGGGTTACCTTGATGCGGTTCATGCAGTTACATCCGCGGTGACCGTCAAGCATCTGTCTTCAAGAACAATCAGCCAACTGCCCGTGCCCCTACCCCCACTCGCGGAGCAAGGGCGGATTGTGGAGCGGATTGAGGAGTTGTTTGCTCGACTTGACGCCGTTGACGCCAGTTTGGCTTCCTTGCTGGAAAAGCTGGAAACCCTCCGCTCAGCCATCCTCGCCGACGCCTTCCACACCAACCGCCCCCTCCCCCCCGGATGG
>VXMP01000073.1 GCA_009841075.1 Acidimicrobiia bacterium
ATGGAGCGAAAGCCAATCAGTAGTCTCCCGGCTTCAGTCCGGGCATGGCTGACCGCGCTCCTTCTCGGTGGCGGGGGCTGGGGCCCGGCGTAGCCGGGCGAGGTGGGCGGTTTTTCGCGTTCTTTTGAGTGTTTCCCCTGGTTATAACTAGTTTTTTCAACCTTTAGAGGCAGGACGGAACCTAAGGCTCTAAAGGGTTACCAGTAACGTCAAAGTTTATAGTGTGGCTGCCGCCGAAGGGGGAGGGTCAGGTTTTCAGTAGTCGAGACAGGGCGCGGTCGGCCAGGATTTTCCCTTTGGTCTGGCAGGTGGCGCAGTAGTTGGTTTCGTTGGAGGCGTTGACGATCCGCCGCACCTGATCGCCGCAAACCGGACAGGGTTGCCGATATTTCCCGTGCACCGCCATCTCGGGACGAAAGGCGGTCACCTTCTCGGGAAAACCGTCACCCACTTCATTCCGTAAACGCTGCACCCATTCGGTCAAGGTGAAGATGGTCGCCTTATAAAGTTGGTCTATCGCCCCATCATCCAGGCGGCTGGTCAAGGTCACCGGGGAGAGTCCGGCGCGGTGGAGAATCTCATCGGAGTAGGCGTTGCCGATCCCCGAAAGAATGCGCTGGTCGGTCAGAGCCCGCTTCAGGGTACGGTTCTCCCTTCGAAGCGCCCGGGCAAAGGCCTCCGGATCGGCTTCGAGCGGCTCGACACCCCCTCTATCGTGGATAGTCAGCCCCTTCTCACCTCTATGTACGTGCAGCGAGGCCCGTTTCTTGGTGCCTTGCTCGGTCAGAACCAAGGTGCCGTTCGGGAAATCGAAGGCGGCATGACCTACCCTCTTGGGAACCGGTGCCCCTCTCTTCCGCCATCTGAATCGGCCGGCGATCATCAGATGGAACACCAGAAAAAGGTCGCCTTCTATCTCTACCACCAAGCGTTTCCCTATCCGGTGGAAACCCACCACCCGCCTGCCCTCCACCTCGGATAGCGGCGGATCGAAGGTACGGAGCAGGGAGAACGAAACCACCCTCGCCTTCTCCAGTCTTCGGCCGCCCACGAATCGTTCCAGGGCTTCGAGATAAACCACCACATCGGGAAGTTCCGGCATGGGGAAAATTGTAATTCGGCCCCTCCCCCGAAACCCGAAGAGGGGGCCGAAGTTGTCTAACTCCTAAAAGCCGTCGGTGAAGGCGTCCTCGAAGGAGGCGAACCGCCGGTCACTCGACCGAGACGAACCTTGCCGCCGGCGATTGCCACCGCCCTGGTTGCGTCCTCCCTGGTTTCTTCCGCCCTGGTGGCGGCCTCCACCCTGGTTGCGTCCTCGACCTCCTGACCGACCTTGGCCTTTACCTTGGCGGGGGCCACGACCTCGACCCTGGCCTGGTCCGCCTCCTCGGCCCGAACCCCGATTACGTCGGTCGCCGCGCGGTCCTCGGTCGCTGAGATCGGCATCCGGCTTGGGGGTGAGATCGGACGTCACCTTGAGCGAAACCTTGTCGTTACGGTCAATGGCATCGACCACCACCGTCAGAACATCACCCTCCGACAGGTAGTCGTCAACCCGCCGAACATGGCGGGTGCTGTCGAACTTCGAGATGTGGAGCAAACCGTCCCGACCGGGCATGATGTTGATGAACGCCCCGAAGTCGGTGATGCTCACCACCTTGCCCTCGTACTCGTTATCCACCTCGGGAGTGGGCGGGAAGGCTATCTGGTTGATCCGCTCCATGGCGGCGGCCAGTGAGCTGCCCTCACTGGAGGCAACCAGCACCGTCCCGTCATCCTGTACCTCGATGGTGGCACCGGTGTCGGCCTCCAGCTCGCGGATAATCTTGCCCTTGGGGCCGATGATGTCGCCGATCTTCTCGACCGGAATCTTGACGGCCTCGAGCCGGGGAGCGTGCTCCTTATAATCCTCTCTCGGCCCGGCGATGGCTCCTTCCATTACCTCGAGGATTTGCATCCTGGCCTGTTTGGCCTGGACCAGGGCATCGGCCAGCACTTCGGACGGCAGGCCGGAGATCTTCATATCCAGCTGTAGGGCGGTGATTACCTCGGCCGTCCCCGCCACCTTGAAGTCCATGTCACCCACCGCGTCCTCGGTCCCGAGAATGTCGGTCAGGGTGATGTAATTGTCGCCGTCGGCGATCAAACCCATGGCGATCCCGGCCACCGGCCCGGCGGTTTTGATGCCGGCGTCCAGCAAGGAAAGGGAGGAGGCACAAACCGACGCCATCGACGAGGAGCCGTTGGAAGAAAGCACCTCCGACACCAGACGCAGCGTGTACTGGAACCCTTCGTCGGCGGGAATCACCGGCTTGATGGCCTTCTCGGCCAACGCACCATGTCCGATCTCTCTGCGCTTCGGCCCTCTCATAAACCCGGCCTCGCCGGTGCAGAAGGGAGGGAAGTTGTAGTGGTGCATGAAGCGCTTGGCTTCCTCGTTGCTGATGGTGTCGAGCATCTGTTCCATGCGGGGCATGCCCAGGGTAAGAACGTTAAGAACCTGGGTCTCGCCCCGACTGAACAAGGCCGATCCGTGGGCTCGACTCAAAACGTTGACCTCGGCCGAAAGGGGCCGGATATCGCTCACGCCCCGTCCGTCCATGCGGGTTCCCGTTTCGATGGTCTGCTGCCGGATGTTCTTCTTCAGGGCCGCTCTCAAGGCCTCCTTGACCTGTCGGATGGTCTCGTCATCATCCTGATCGACCCCGTATTCGGCCAACACACGCTCGGCCAGCTCAACCTCGGCGTCCTTCCGCTCGGATTTGTCGGCAATGCCGTAGATCGCTCCGATCCCGTCGCCGGCCAATTCGACCACCCGCTCGTAAACCTCTTCGGTGTAGTCGAATACCTGCGGCCACTCTTTGACCTCGATCCCGGCCAGCCCGTCCATCTCAACCTGGAGCCCGATCATCTGGTCGATGTAGGTCTTGGCCTCTTCCAAACCGGCGGCCACGGTGTCCTCGTCGGGCGGGGTATGTCCGTTTTCGATCAGGGCCATAGCCCCGTCGGTGGCTCCGGCCTCCACCATCACGATGTCCACCGCACCTGAATCGTTGCGCTTACCGACCACTACCAGATCGAATACGCATTCTTCCAGCTCGCTGAAGGTGGGGAACGGTATCCAACCGTCCTCGCCCAAGCCCATCCTTACTCCACCCAGCGGACCCTCGAAAGGCAGGTCGCTGATGGTCAGGGCGGCAGAAGCTCCGTTCAGGGCCAGGATGTCATAGGGGGTTTCTCCGTCAACCTGCAGGACGGTGGCCACCACATGGGTGTCGTTCCGGTAGCCCTCCTGGAATGAGGGCCGCAGCGGACGGTCGATCAGGCGGGCGCTCAGTGTGGCCCGTTCCGTAGCCCGACCTTCCCTACGGAAGAAAGAGCCCGGGATCTTACCCACCGCATACATGCGTTCCTCTACGTCGATGGTGAGCGGGAAAAAGCTCACCCCCTCCCTCGGGGTGTCGTTGGCCGATGCGGTGACCAGGATTTCGGTTTCCCCCATGGTCACCTTGACCGCTCCGTTGGCCTGCCAGGCCATTTTTCCGGTGGAAAGCACCACCTCTTTGTCGCCCAGAAGGGCGCTTACCGTATGTTCTGACACTGGTTCTCCTTTGTTGTTGTGACAGATGTCGGCTGCGGGAGAACGGCGGCGAAGCCAATTACCAGTAGTCATGCCTCCGGAGGTCCCTCGGATCGGGGATAATGGCGAAGGTATGGCGACTGACAACCGAATCAACGCCGGTTATCCTCAGCCGTCCTAATTTTCTTACTTTATCGGAAAGCTAGATTTTTCCTTGATCCACCTCATTATATACAGATGATTAACAGATTTCCCGTTTGCCCGTCCCGATCAACCCGATCAAAACGGTTCAAGTCCATCCGGAACGGTTTAGTACCCGGCCCACGGATCCAACCTGGTCCCGGTTAGAAAGTTCTTTATCGCCTCAACCCGAGTTTGTTGATAACCCGACGATAACGTTCGGCATCGGTCTTGCGAAGATAATCCAGCAACCGCTTGCGTTTGCCCACCATCATCAGCAACCCACGGCGGCTGTGATGGTCATGCTTGTGTTCCCGAAGGTGCTCGGTCAGATAGCTGATGCGTTGGGAAAGCAGCGCCACCTGAACCTCGGGGGAACCGGTATCGCTGTCATGGGCACCGAATTCGGCGACTATTTCCTGGGTGGCTCTCATATTCTCACTTGCTTAGGACACCCCGAAGCGTACTTGCTGCGATTCGGGAACCGGATCATTATACACGCCGTGAAAGGCCAAAGGTAACCCTATCCCTTGATCCGGCCGACAAAAGACATCGTCAACCTCTTGGGTCGCTTGCGCAAATAGGCCTCCATTCCGAAGGGATGCACCTCAAAGTGCTTCTTGACCGGCGGGATCCTGCAGATACCCGCAAAACCCTCGTCCCCCGCTTTCACACCTACGTAATACAGTCCGGGTTCGGGCACCGAAATCGGGCACCGGTCAACCTTCACCTTTATTCCCTTCGGTTTTATGATTGCGACCCAGGTTCCCGCGATCTCATGGGGTCGTCCCAACAGCTCGGCAGCTTCTTTTACCTCTCCGGCCGCTATGTGGCCACGGATGGTGGAGGACGAAACCGGTGCCGACCCGCCTTGCAGCAGCGGTGTGGCCCGAACCGAGAAGCCGTGCTCCTGGCCCGAGGCCTTCAGGGTAGCCTGGTTACCGGCCCTTCCGGCACCGTATCGGAACCCCTCCCCCACCAAAACCGACCGCGCCCGAAAACCATCCACCATCACGCGGCGGACGAACTGATCCGGCCCCCAGGTTCGGATGTCGGCAAAGGGCAGCACCCCCACCTGGTCGACTCCCGCTTCTTCCAATAGCTCCAGCCGCCTGGACAGCGACACCAGAAGCGTGGGCCCACCGTCGGGATCGAAGAACCGCTTGGGATGGACATCAAAGGTCACCACCACCGTTTCCAGTCCCTCGGCCGCGGCGATGCCCCTTAGTTCGGTCAGCAAGGCCTGGTGCCCGAGATGAACCCCGTCGAACACCCCCACCGTCAGCGCAGTGCCCGACCCGGGTGCCGGACCCCAGAAACCGGGATCTCCGGTCAGTACCTTCACCCGATCCCTCTCAACTCAGCACCACCTCGGGCAACAAAACGTCTTCTCCGGCCCGATAAACCGCCAGCATCTGTCCCTCCGCCATGATTCGTACCGACCCGCGCCCGATCTCCCAACCGGAAGGCCTCTCCAGCTTCCGTCCGTTCCGGATCCATCCGGCGGTAGTGGCATCGACCTCCAGAGCAGGTAAATGGGACAAGGCATGGCCAGGAGGGATCATCGCCCCAGCCGGCCGGTTTTCACCACCGATTTGCGACATCTGTTCGATGGTCAGGGCGTCCTCCACCCGAAGGTGTCCGCTTGCCACCCGCCGCAGGCAGGTGAGATGGGCCCGACCTCCTAATTGCTTGGCCAGGTCATCGGCCAACACCCGAACATAGAAACCCTTACCTGCCACCACCCGAAATCTAACCAACGGGTATTCGCCCGGCATAAACTCTTCCAGCTCCAAACGGTTCACCAGGACGGCTCGGGCCGGTCTTTCCACTTCTTCCCCTTTCCTGGCCAGCTCATGAAGCCGTTTACCTCCTACCTTGACTGCGGAAACCATCGGCGGGGTCTGCCTGATGTCGCCGAGGAACCCCCGCATGGTCTGTTCGAGGGCTTCCTGGTCGAAATCCATCGGTTCTTGTCCGGTTATCTCACCGTCGGCGTCCAAACTATCGGTCGCCACCCCGAATCGGGCCACCGCTTCGTACTCCTTGGGTAGGTCGGTCACATAACGGAGCAGTCGGGTGGCGCTACCGACACCCAGGACCAACAGGCCGGTTGCCATCGGGTCGAGCGTGCCGGCGTGTCCTATCTTACGGATTCCGGTGATGCGTCGGGCCTTGGCTACTACATCATGGGATGTCCACCCGCCCGCCTTATCCGCCAGTAGGAACCCGGGGTCGAGGCTCACCCGGACAGCTGCTTCCTTACCGCTTCGACGGCTGCTTCGATCGTCCCTTCGAACTCACCTCCGGCGGCCCGATGATGGCCTCCCCCGCCCATGGTTTCGGCGATGGCGGCCACATCTGTCCGGTATCGGGAGCGCAGGCTCAATTTCCATTTTCCGTCGGGCTGTTCCTTAAGCAGCAAGGCCACCTCCGCTTCTTTGGCGATCCGAACATTGTCGATCAGACCATCCGCGTCGGCCATGTCCAGCTGGTGGGTTTGGAGATCGTCCAGGGTGACGTAGGACCAAACCAGCTCGTGTTCGGGTTCGAGAGTAGCCCGGGAAAGCACCGCCCCGGCTACGCCCAGATAGCCGAAAGGCACCGATTCATAGACGGAGCGGCCGATCACTTCCGGACGGGCCCCCGCCTCGACCAGGTTGGCAGCGACCCGATAGGCTTCCGGGCCGGTATTCTCGAACTGGAAGCGACCGGTGTCGGTTACCAGGCCCAACAGCAGGGCGGTGGCGACCTCCGAAGTTAAAGGCCGGCCCAACCGTTCGAGTAATCGGTAGCACAGGAGAGCGGCGGCGGGGGCTTTCGGATCCGCCACCCGGATGTCGCCGAAACCTGTGCCCGACACATGATGGTCGATCATCACCACCGTTCCCGCCGACTCCAGTACCGGCTTCAGTTCCTCCCCCAGACGATCCGGATCGTTGCAATCAAAGGCCACCAGACAGTCGGGTGCCTCCACCTGATCGGCTTCTACCACCGGCGACGTGTCCAGAAAAGAAAATTGATCTCCCAAAACGAACCCCCCGCCGAAGCAAACCTGCGCCGAGCGGGTTTCGGCTCGGGCTGACAGGGCCAGGGCCAGGGCCGACCCGAAGGCGTCGCCGTCCGGACTGATGTGGCCGGTGGTGACCAAGGTTTTTGCTCCCCGAACGGCGGCGGCGGCGGCCTCAAGTGCCTCATTCATTCCGGTCATAACCCGCCTCCGTTTCCTCCGTCTGGTCCATCCCCCGCAGAATCTCTTCGATGCGCCGGGCGTGGGCTACGGCGGGATCGGGAACGAACCTCAATCTGGGCAGATACTTCATCCGAACCTGGTGTCCCACCGCCGCCCGGACCCGGGGGGCGGCCGACTGCAGCGCTTCGGCGGTACTGGCTTCGGCCTCATCGTCACCCAGCACCGTGTAGTAAACCTCGGCGTTGCGAAGATCCGGGGAGGTAGACACCCCGGTGACGGTCAGGAACCCGATCCTTGGGTCCTTGAGGTTCCGGCACTCCTCGGCTATCACCTCCCGCAGGATCTCGTTGACCCGGCGAATCCTTAAACCCACTGCTCACTCCTCATTGCGGAGGATCTTCCAGATAGGAAACCCCCACCGACAGCACTTCCGCCTCCTCCCAACGGTCCAGAAACCGACAAACCGAATGCACCGCCATCTCCAGCTGGGAAGCATGGGGAGACACGATTCCCACCCCTACCGCGGTCCGTTGCCATTGATCGTGGAAGTCGACCTCGGCAAAGGCCACCGGAAAGCTACGCCTCAGCTGATTGGACAAGCGGGCTATCCGCCGGCGCTTGGCTTTGAGGGAATGGACATCCCGTAACCGAAGATCCACTCGGAGTGCCGCAGCATGTAAGTTCGCCATCCGGTCTCACTTTTAGTTCAAGGATCAGGTAGCGGCGATCTCGTCAACCCGGTAGGTCTCGATGACGTCGCCTTCCTTGACGTCTCTGAATCGTTCCAGCCCGATACCGCACTCGTAGCCGGCCACAACTTCCCGCACGTCATCCTGAAACCGGCGTAAGGATGCCAGCTGTCCGTCGTAGACCACGCTCCCGTTCCGGACCACCCGGGCCTTGGTATCCCGCATGATTCTTCCCTCGGTTACATAACAGCCGGCCACCGCCCCCAGGCGTGGAACCCGGAATATGGCTCGAACCTCGGCCACCCCTACCAGGGTCTCCTCAATGGTCGGGGCGAGGCGGCCGACCAACAACTGTTCTATGTCGTCAAGTAGTTCATAGATGATCGAATAGGTGAGAACCTCAACACCGACCGCCGCCGCCGCCCGCCGTGCGTTGGGGTCGGGCCGAACGTTGAAACCCACCACTACGGCACCGGTGGCATCGGCGAGGGTGATGTCGTTCTCGTTGATTCCTCCCACCGCGGAATGCACCACGTTTACCCTTCCGCCCTCTCGGGCGATCCGGCCCACCGCTTCGCGTATCGCTTCTACCGACCCGTCGGCGTCGGCTTTGATGATCAATAACAACTCGGTCTGTTCCTGGGAGCGAAGCCTTTCCAGGAGCTGCCCGAGCCGTTCCCTGGCGCTGGGCACCACCAAGGTCTTGGACCGCACTTCGTCGACCCGTTCGGAGGCCATGGAGCGGGCCACCCGATCGTTCTTGACCACCTCAAACAGGTCACCGGCGGCAGGAACCGAGGTCCACCCCGAGATCAATATCGGCATGGAGGGGCCGGCCGACTGCACCCTCCGGCCCGTATGATCGGTCAACGAACGGGCTCGCCCGCTCACCATGCCCGCCACCAAAGAGTCGCCCCGCTTCAGCGTCCCTCGCTGGATTATGACGGTGGCGACCGGACCCAATCCTCGATCAAGATGGCTCTCGATCACCACTCCCGAGGCGGGTGCCTTCGGGTTGGCTTTGAACTCCGAAACCTGTGCTACCAGGTCGATCATCTCCAAAAGGTTGTCCAAACCATCCCCGGTGGTGGCCGACAACTCAACCGAAACCACCTCACCACCCAGCTCCTCGGTTATCACGCCGTGTTCGGTCAACATGGCCCGAACCCTGACCGGATCGGCATTGTCCACATCCATCTTGTTGATCGCCACGATCATGGACACCCCGGCCGCCTGGGTGTGGCTGATGGCCTCGATGGTCTGGGGCATCACCCCGTCATCCGCCGCCACAACCAGAACCACGATGTCGGTCACCTCGGCACCTCGGGCCCGCATGGCGGTGAAAGCGGCGTGCCCGGGGGTGTCGATAAAGGTAATCGGGCGTTCCTCCACCTCGGCCTGGTAGGCACCGATATGCTGGGTGATGCCGCCCGCCTCTCCTGCTACCACATTGGCGTTTCGGATGGCGTCCAACAGGGTTGTCTTGCCGTGATCGACGTGTCCCATCACCGTAACCACCGGAGGACGTCCGGCCAGGGTGGAGGGATCTTCATCAAAGACCCGCTTGGGTTTGACCAGCGGCTTGACCTCTTCGATAACCTCATCCGCGTCGGGAACCACTTCAACCTTGACCCCGTAAAGAAGGGCGATAGGTTCAATCGCCTCGGTCGGTACCGGGGCAGCACCCGCAGCCATATAGCCCCTGGACAGTAGCTCTCTGACCAGATCACCGACCGGTTGGTTCAAGGCCCGGGCCATTTCACGAACGGAGACCCCTTCCGCAAGGGTTACCGATACCTCTTCCGGCGGTTCGGGCTCAGCATAATCCTCATCCGAAACTTCGTCCGCTTCCGTATCCAGGGTTTCAGAAGCTTCGGGGGTTTCCTCCTCTTCTGGTAGAAGGATGGAGCGGAGCGCCTCGGCATCGCCCTGATCAAGTCCCGACGAAGCAGTGGTGACCGGTAGGCCAAGACCTTGCGCGGTGGCCAAAACATGGCGGGATTCCAGGCCCATCTCCCTGGCTAGTTCATAGATACGCTTGGTCACCATGTTGGGTTCAGGTGGCGGCCGGGGGCTGATCGCCGCCTGCTTCGGTCGGTTCCTGGGCGGGTTCGGGCGTTACGGAAGCCCGCCGCGCCTCGCTGTCGCTTCGAATCTCGATTCGATAACCGGTAAGTCTGGTAGCCAACCGGGCGTTCTGGCCTTCCTTTCCGATAGCCAGGGATTGATGGTGGTCGTTAACGATGACCAGCGCCGCCTTTTCCTCCTCGTCAACCTCTACGCTGCGCACCTTGGCCGGCCCGAGGGCCTCGGCGATGAACTGGGCCTGATCGTCTCGCCATTGCACCACGTCCACCTTCTCCCCTCGCAGCTCGTTGACCACGTTACGAACCCGGGAGCCGCGGGCACCGACACAGGCCCCTTTGGGATCCACATTGGGGTCGTTGGATATCACGGCGATCTTGGTGCGATGGCCGGCTTCGCGGGCGATAGAACGAATCTCCACGGTTCCGTCCAGCAGCTCCGGCACGGCCAGCTCCAGGAGCCGCCTGACCAGATCGGGATGGGAACGAGAAACCACGACCTGAGGACCTTTGGCCTCCTGGCGTACCTCAATGATCAAGGCCTTGGCCCGGGCCCCCCGTTCCAACCGCTCATAGGGTATGCGTTCGGAACCCGGCATTACCGCCTCGGCGTTACCCAGATCCATTATGGTGGAACGGTTGTCGTGCTGCTGCACCATGCCGGTGACCAGGTCGCCTTCCCGTCCTTCGTAGGCGTCGAAAACCTGCTCCCGCTTGGCCTCCCGTAGCTGCTGGGCTATCACCTGCTTGGCGGTACTGGCGGCGATCCGGCCTAAGTCGGTGGTGCCGTCCTCCCATTCCTTGATGACGTTTCCGTCGTCGTCGAGCTCCTGGGCGTAAAGGATGATCTCTCCCGAATCCCACTCAATGGTTACCCGGGCCTCCTCGGCCGCCCCGGGCGTGCGCTTATAGGCCGATACCAGGCCGCTGGCCAGGGCGGCGAGGATGGTATCCACCGGGATGCCACGTTCTCTTTCCAAGAGTTCAAGGGCTTCCCTCACCTGATAGTCAATCTTCATAACTAACCCTTTACTTCCTGGTCGCCTTGGTCGGTTTGTTTGGTTTCTTCCACTCGAAACGGGTGCGCGCCGACCGAATCGAGGCGTAGTCGATTTCGATCAGAGCATCGTCGACCCGCACCGCTATACCCTCCTCGCCGGCGGATTCCAACCCACCCCGATGATGGCGGGACCCTTCGATTTCGGTTCGGGTTTTCACTACCACTTCCCGGCCGATCGACTTGCGATAATGGTCGGGGATATGCAGGGAACGCTCCAAACCAGGCGAGGTCACTTCCAGCGAATAGGCCCCATCAAACGGATCGATTTCATCCAAAGCGCGGGACACCGCACGTGACGCCTGGGCCAGCCGGTCAACCTCCACCCCTCCGGCCTGATCAACTATGACCTTTACCACCCGAGGGCCCTTGCCCAGCACCTGGAGATAGTCCAATTCCAACCCCAGGTCGGAAAGACGGGATTCGAACAAAGGCCGCAGTCGATCCTCTATACCCATAGGATCAAGCCTCCGGTCCATAATGGATTGGCCGCGGCCGACCGAGCCGTTCGGCCGGTCGATTTCGGCAATAAAAAAAGCGGGCGAGGCGCCCACCTTGTTCCACAAAGTCACGTCCTTCTAGAGTGTCGGCAGGTATTATACCATTACCTCTCCGCTATCCACGGTCGCCCGACCCATCGTTTTCGGCCCGTGCCCGACCTGGTTTTCCTAGGACATCAATCCCACCAGTCGTTCCGTAACCTGGAGGATGGGTAGGTTCTCTCGTAACCAGCCGTCCCGAGCAGTCAGCTCCACCTCTCCGGCTTCCAAACCCCTGGGTCCGACCGTCAGACGATACGGGATTCCGATCAGCTCGGAGTCGGCAAACTTGACGCCCGGACGCTCCTTACGATCATCTAGAAGAACGTCCAAACCGACCTCGACCAGATCCCGGTAAAGGCGATCCCCCGCTTCTGCAACGCCCGGATTATCGGGTCTCAGCAGGGTAATCACCACCGTGAAAGGAGCTACCGAAACCGGCCAGATAATCCCCCTGTCGTCATGGCTCACCTCCACCACCGCGGCCATGGCCCGACCTACCCCTATCCCATAGGAACCCATAACAATCGGGGTGGGCCGCCCCGTCTCATCTAAAACGTTCGCCCCAAGGGCCTGGCTGTATTTGGTGCCCAGCTTGAATATGTGACCGACCTCAATGACGTTCGTCACCGACAGTGCCCCCTCACCGCAGCTGCCGCAGCGCTCACCGTCGTTGACCGTACGCAGATCTAACCACTTCGTCACCGGCAGATCCCGATCCACATCCACCCCTCGGATATGGACGTCGTCCTCGTTGGCACCGGTCACCAGGTTGGTGCGTCCTTTCAGGGCATGATCGGCGACCACCGGATAAAGCACCCCCACCGCACCCAGGCTCCCCGGGTGGGCACCCAGCTTGGCCACGATCTCTTCTTCGGTGGCCGTGCGAACCGCTTCGCCTACCGAGTCCGCCAGCTTCTGAACCTCCAGATCGTGATCCCCCCTCAGCACCACCAAGGTGAACTCGTCTCCGACCATGTAGGCCAGGGTCTTGATCTGGCGCTCCGCGGCGGCGAACTCCCCCACCTCGGCCAGGCCGGCGATGGTTCTTATACCCGGGGTTGCAAACGGCTGCGGCTCTCCTCCCCAAGGAGTGTCTTCTATCTCTTCGACCAGGCTGACAGCCCGTTCCAGGTTGGCGGAATAGCCACACCGCCCGCACCTGGCCACCCGATCTTCGCCCGTTTCGGATCGCACCACGAACTCCACCGAGTCGCTTCCGCCCATATTGCCCGACGAGGCTTCCACCGCGATGGAATCCAGGCCCAGCCGGGTAAAAATGCGGTTATAGGCACCTCGATGAGCTTCGAACTGTCGATCCAGACCATCCCGATCCCGATCCAGGGAGTAGGAATCCTTCATGATGAACTCCCGAACCCTCAGCAGCCCGGACTTGGGGCGGGCCTCGTCACGGAACTTGGTTTGCAGGTGATACCAGAGCTGGGGTAGCTCCTTGTAGGAGCTGATTTCCGAGGCCAGATGGGCGAACACTTCCTCATGGGTCAAGGCCAGAACCAGATCAATCCCCCGACGGTCCTCGAACTTGACCATTATCCCCTCCACGTCGTCCCAGCGGCCGGTCGTTTTCCAAAGCTCGGCCGGATGGATTACCGGTGCCAGGAACTCCTGCCCACCGATGGCGTTCATCTCCTCCCTGATGATGTCCGAAACCTTGGTGGCGACCCGCATACCCAGCGGGAGCATGGAGTAGGAGCCCGCCATCAGCTGCCGGATGAAGCCTCCCCTTATCAGCAGGCGATGGCTGGGGGCAACCGCATCCGCCGGGTCGTCGCGCAGGGTGGGTATGAACATCTGGGACCAACGCACGGTAAACCTCTGGAGTTAATTCAGCCGTCCCGGGAGACAATCCCGGCCACGGCGGCCCGACGATCCTTCACCCGGTTGGCATCCCCTTGGATCTCGATCAGCACCTGCCGGTCCTGGGCGGCCAGGTCGGCCGCGTTTTGGTCGGCTGCGGCCAAACGGGCATCCAAGCCCTCTTCGACCAGCTTGCGGGCCTCGTCCAACAGGGCGTCTACCATCTCGTCCTCGGGTACCACCCGGATCACCTTCCCCTTGATGAACAGGTGTCCTCGGCCCCGCCCGGCGGCGATCCCGATATCGGCCTCACGGGCCTCGCCGGGCCCGTTCACCACGCACCCCATCACCGCCACCTGGATGGGAATCTTCTCGTTCTCCAGCTTGTCCTGGGCTTCTTTGGCCACCTCCAGCACATCCACCTCGGCCCGACCGCAGCTAGGACAGGCGATCAGGTCGAGACCGGTCCGCTCCCGCAAATCCAGATATTCGAGCAGTCGTCGGCCGGCCTGGGCCTCTTCCACCGGGTCGGCGGTTAAGGAGAAGCGGATGGTGTCTCCGATACCTTCGAGCAGGAGGGTGGCGATACCCGCTACCGACTTGATCAGCCCGCCCGGCGGGGGGCCGGCCTCGGTTACCCCCAGATGGAGCGGATAGTTGAGCGTTTCGGCCAGGAGCCGGTAGGAATTCACCATAGAAGGGACGTGGGAGTGCTTGACCGATATTTTGATGTCTTCGAAATCTTCTTCGGCCAGGTACTCGATCTCCTTGAGGGCCGAAGCCACCAAAGCCTCCGGAGTGGCGGATCCGTATCGGGCCATCAGATCCCGATCCAGGCTTCCGGCGTTGACCCCCACCCGGATGGGGATACCACGATCCTTGGCCTCCCGGGCTACCGTCCTGATCTGTTCGGGCTTACGGATGTTGCCCGGGTTCAGACGAAGGCCTTGCACGCCCGCTTCCAAGGCGGCCAAAGCCAGCCGGTATTGGTAGTGGATGTCGGCGATGATCGGCACCGGCGAACGGGGGACGATCTCGGCCAGACCCACGGCGGCGTCAACGTCGTTGCAGGTGATGCGGACGATGTCGGCTCCGGCACCCGCCAACGCATAGACCTGGGCCAAGGTATTCTCCACGTCGGCGGTTTTGGTGGTGGTCATCGACTGGACCGACACCGGAGCACCACCACCAACGGGCACCCGGCCCACTTTGATCGGTCGGGTTTGGGAACGGTGGGTGGTCTGGCTCATCTCAGCGCCTATGTTAATAGTCCTACTACGGATCACCGAAGGAAGGGGCTTCAGATCGTCAGCGGGTTCACGATGTCCAGCACGATCGCCACCACACCCAGGAACAGCATGAAAAGGAGCACCATGGCGGCGATCGGTACCAGGGTTCGATGGCTGAGCGGACGACCGGTCACCTTCTCGTAAAGCGCCACGGCGAAATGTCCTCCATCCAGGGGATACAGAGGAAGGGAGTTAAACAGGCCCAGGGTGACGTTAACCACCGCCAGGATGAAAACCAGGTTGCCCAGGCCCAACTCCGAAGCCTGGGTTCCGATCCTGACCAGACCGATCGGGCTTACCGGACGGATATCCTGGGACACCTCCTCTTCCCCCACCAACACCCCGCCCAACTCCAGCAGGGATTCGGGGCTGATAATGCGGGAGAAGGCCTCCAGAACTCCGGTAACTATCGCCCACTCCGAGGCTATGGCCTGGCCGGCGGCGGTGATCGGGCCGACCGAAACCCTTCGAACCGTGGGTGACACCCCGAGAAAGCCCACCCCTTCGCCGGTCCGGGGATGATAGGAACCCAGCGTGACCGGCACGGAGTTGGGGAGGCCATCCCTGATATAGGTAAGCGTGACCGTCTGGCCGGGTCGGCTCATAATGACCTCAACCGCCTCCTCCCAGTCGGTCAGCACCACCCCGTCGATCGCCTCCAAGACATCGCCTTCGACCAGACCCGCCTCGGCAGCCGGCGTGGGCACTCCGGATATCTCCGGGCTAACCCAATCCACCTCGGTGGTCCATTTCAACACGCCCGAATACCAGAACAGGCCGAACAGCAGGAAAAACGCGGTGAAGAAATTGAGCACCACCCCCGAAAGAACCACCACCGACTTCTTCCAGAACGGCTTATCCCGATAGGTTCGCCCCAGGTCGGCCGGGTCAACCTCTTCGGTAAGGCTCATACCGGCGATCCGCACGTAGCCGCCCAACGGCAGGGCTTTGACCCCGTATTCGGTTTCCCCTCTGCGGAACGACCACAACCGAGGGCCGAAGCCGAGAAAAAATTCGGTGGCCTTCATGCCGGTAGCCCGGGCGGCCCAGTAATGGCCTGCCTCGTGAATGATGATGAAGGCGGAAAAGGCGATCACCATCAGAACTCCACCGAACAAACAGGCCCTCCAATTACAGTTCGCCTAAAGAATAGGAGGGTACTGAAAATATCCGGTTGGCCCGACCGCAGAAACCGAAATCCCGGTTAAGAAGAAGCCCGTGAGGGCCGACCTATCCCCGTTTTTCAGCACACTCCTAGGATTCAGAGCCGCCTTATCGTGGCCTCCGCAGCGCGACGGGCCGTCCGGTCGGCACCGATCACCGCTTCCACCGATGAGGCCTTGATGCTCGGATGGTTTTCCAACACCTCGGAGATAACCGCCGGAATGCCGAGGAATGCGATCTTCCCTTCCAGGAAGGCGGCCACCGCCACCTCATCGGCGGCGTTGAAAGCGGCCGGGAAGGTTCCTCCTGCCCTCCCCGCCTCATAAGCCAGATCCAAGGCCGGGAAAACCTCCCGGTCGACCTCTTCAAAGGTCAGATTGGTCCTCGCCAAGTCAAATTCCGGCAGCTCCAAAGGTGCCCGTTCCGGATAGGTGAGGGCGTATTGGATCGGAATCCGCATGTCGGTTACCCCCAGGTGGGCTTTGAAGGATCCGTCCACAAATTCCACCATGGAATGGACGATGCTCTGCGGATGGACTATTACCGATACCTTCTCAAACCCCAGGCCGAACAGGTAGTGGGCTTCGATCACCTCCAAGCCCTTGTTCACCAGGGTGGCCGAGTCGATGGTGATCCGGGGACCCATATTCCAGGTGGGGTGGTCCAAGGCCTCGGCCACTCCCACCCGGGCCAGTTCCGCCCGGCTTCTACCCCGGAACGGGCCGCCGGAAGCGGTAAGCACCAGCCGGGAAACCTCGGGAAGCTGCTCCCCGACCAAACATTGGTAGAGGGCCGAGTGTTCCGAATCCACCGGGATCAGCTCTCCTTGTCGAGCCGCCTCCATAACCAGCTCGCCGCCCACCACCAGGCTTTCCTTGTTGGCCAGGGCGAGGCGGTTGCCGGCTTCCAGGGCGGCGATGGAGGCTTCCAGGCCCGCCGACCCCACCACGCCATTGACCACGACCGAACCGGTTAGTCGGGCCATTTCGAGCAAGGATGGTTTACCCCGACTGTATCGACGGCCGAACTTTCGCCTGAAAAAGTCGTGCCCCTCCGGCACCGGGTCCACCGCCACCACCTGGGCATCCGGGTAACGATCGGCCATCTGAGCCAGCTGATCACCTGCTCGCCGGGCGGCCAAACCGACCACCTCCCAGCCCAGACGGTCCGCTACATCAAGGGTTTGTAGTCCGATCGACCCGGTCGCCCCCAGGACGACAAGGGAACTCACAGATAACCGAGCCAAAGGTACAACAGATAGGCACCCGGGATGGTGAACAGGAAAGCATCCAGCCGATCCAGCACCCCACCATGACCAGGCAGGCTGCTACCCATGTCTTTGATACCGATCGAACGTTTAACCGCCGATTGCGCCAGGTCACCGATGGGCCCGAACACCGAGATAACCCCGGCCAGGGCAAGCCCGGAGACCATGTCAAAGGGCTCCAGCAGCTCGAACCATCCGATTACGAACCCGGCCAACAAGGTGAAAACCGTGGCCCCGAGAAAACCTTCCAAGGTCTTGTTGGGCGACAGTACCGGTGCCATCAAACGTTTTCCTAACGCCCGACCGTAGGTGAACCCGGCGATATCGTTGAGCGCCGTCAGTACCACCAATGCGGTGGTCAAACCCCAGGCCTGGGGGGATTGGAAGATCGGGATGGCGAACGAGGCCAAGACCGGTACCCAGGCCACCCCTAGGACGGTTACCCCGATATTGGCCAGCGGATAGCCTCGGTCAACCGCCGCATAGAACAAACCGGACAGCAGGATTACCGCCGCCAACACCCCACCCACCGAGGTTGGCCCGTTATTCCAGACCATATAGAAGACCGCGCCTGCACCGGGTAGGCCGATAAAGGCCAGCGGGGTGTAACCGACCTGACGGGTTACCTGATAGAACTCGCCCAACGCCACCACCAGAATTACCCCGACCAACAGGGTGACCCATCCCGCCCCGGCGGATAGCACGCCGAAGAACACCGCTACGGCTACCAGTCCGGTCAGTATACGAAAGGCCAGCTCCGATCGGCGGGCCCGATCGATCTCCTCGATTTGTTGCGGGTCCTCTTCTTCCTCGCCGGTTACATCCTCAAAACCGACCACACCCGTCCCCACCCCGGGAATGGAGGCGGCGACCGCCGACTGTTCAACGTCTTCCTCGCCCGCCTTGGCCACCGATTCGGCCAGGCCTTGGTATTCGCGGGTGGTTGATTTGATGTAGTCGCGGTCGGTGAACTCGTCCGTTTCGGAAGTTGGTTCACCAGGATCGACCGGCTGATCATCAGCCTCGGTATCGACTTTTTCTTCGGGGCGCTCGGGGCCATCACCGGCCATACAGGATCATTTCCTAGGGTAAAGAAGCCCTTTTAGGATAACCCCTAAGACCCTCCATCCCTAACAATTGCTTCCAGGAAAGCGGCGGATAGATGACCTCTGGGCCCGAACCCTGCCGACAAGGGATTTTTTCGCGTTCTGCATAAGGTTCCGTGGAAGATGACGAGCGATGGGAATCACCGTCCCTCCCCCACCACAGACGCCGGGATCAGGCTTATATCTTCAGGAGTTCCCGTTCCTTGTTGGAGAGGATCTGTTGGATAAGACCGATATGGTGATCGGTGTGATCCTGAAGCTGTTTCTCGGCCCGCCAGATATCGTCCTCGGACTCGCCGACCTCGTTCAGGTCGTCGCGGGTGGAGCGACGTATGTTGCGGATGGATACCCGACCCTCCTCGGCCATCTTGCGGGCCATCTTCACCAGCTGATGCCGCCGCTCCTCGGTTAAGGGAGGAAAGACCAGGCGAATTACCTTGCCGTCGTTGGCCGGATTGAGGTCAAGACCGGAAAGACGTATGGCCCGTTCGATACTGACCAAATCGTTGGAGTCGTGGGGGATGATCATCAGCATGTTCTCATGGATGGTTGTCCTGGCCAGCTCCAGAAGGGCGACCTGGACTCCGTAATATTCCACCGTGACCCTGGACAGTACGGCACCGCTGGCCCGATCCGTCCGGAGGGTGGCGAATTCGCCCTGGGTGAACTCAACGGCCGCGCCCATCCGGTTTTCGGCGTCTTCAAGCAGCTCATCCAGCATTGGTACCACCCTTCCGAAGGCGACTTCAGCTCACCGTGGTGCCGATCGGTTCACCTTCCACGGCTTTCAGGATGTTACCCTCGTCTAACAGTCGGAACACCACGATCGGCATATCGTTGTCCATGCACAACGTTACCGCCGTGGTGTCCATCACCTTGAGCTCGGCGTTGATGAAATCCATGTAGCTGATTTGTCCCAGCAACCGGGCGTCCGGGTCGATTTCCGGATCAGACGAATAGATCCCTTTTACCTTGCTGGCCTTGAGCATGGCTTCGGCCCCGATCTCCACCGCCCGTAGAGCCGCCGCCGTGTCGGTGGTGAAAAAGGGATTACCGCTCCCGGCCGCAAAGATCACCGACCGGCCCTTCTCCAAATGCCGGATAGCCCTTAACCGGATATAGGGCTCGGCCAACTGCTGCATGGTTATGGCCGACTGCACCCTACATTCAACTCCATGTGACTCGATGGCGTCGCGCAAGGCCAAGGCGTTGATAACGGTGGCCAGCATGCCCATATAGTCGGCGTTGACCTGATCCATTCCGGCCGCCGCCACGGAAACACCTCGGAAGATGTTGCCCCCACCCACCACGATTCCCACCTGGTGCCCCGCCTGCTGTGAGGCTGCGATCTCACCCGCCACCACCCGAACCGTCTCGGACGATATCCCGTAGCCGATTTCGGGATCGGCGAAAGCCTCGCCCGACAGTTTGAGCAAAACCCGGCGAGGAGAACCCGTCACTCAGGCCTCTTCTTCACCAACTGCCAGGCGGGCGAACTTGCGCACGCTGACGTTCTCGCCCATGGTTGCCGCCAATTCGGTGACCATCCGGCCTACTTTCCCTTCGTACTGTTCGGTCTTGATGAAATCCTGCTCGTAAAGGACTCTTTCCTGGTAGAAGGACCTCAGCCTTCCCTCCACGATCCGATCAATTATCTTCTCGGGTTTGCCCGATGCTATCGCCTCTCGGGCGATCATGCTCTTTTCATGCTCGACCACCTCGGCGGGGATATCCTCGATCCTCACCCATCTGGGTTGGGAGGCGGCTATATGCATGGCCAGATCACGGGCCATCTGCTGAAACTCGGGACTTTTTGCCACGAAATCGGTTTCCGAGGCCAACTCCACTATCACCCCCACCGTCGGATAGCCGGAGGGTTGGTGGATGTAGTAGCCGACCGTTCCCTCGTTGGCGTCCCGTCCGGCCCGTTTCTTGGCATCCGCCAGCCCCTGCTCCCGGAGTAGCTCCTTGGCCTGGTCCATGTCGCCCTCGCACTCCACCAGAGCGTTCTTGGCGTCCATCATTCCCACCCCGGTGGCCTTGCGCAGGGCCTGTACGTCTTTGGCTGTGAATTTCGGCATCCTTCTGATCCTCTCCTATCGAGACTCGGCTCGAAACGTCTTAACTGTCCGGGTTGGTTTGATCGGCGGTTGAAGCCCCGACACCGGGCTCTTCTTCTTCCTCTTTCTCGTCGGTGCCTTCGGTAGCGGCCAACACCATTTCCTTGCCCTTGATACAGCCGTTGGCGATGACCTGGGCTATGAGCGAGGCCGACCGGAGGGCGTCATCGTTTCCTGGTATGACGAAATCGACCTCATCAGGGTTGCAGTTGGAATCCACCAGGGCGATAACGGGAATCTTCAGGCGGACGGCTTCCCGCACCGCAATATGTTCCGTGTTGATATCCACGATGAAAACAGCCGCCGGCGTGGTGTTCATATTCTGTACCCCACCCAGGGTTCTGACCAGATGGGTCTGCTCCCGGCGAAGGCGGAGGCGTTCTTTTTTGGGAAGCTGGTCCATGTCACCCGACTCCTCCATGGCCGCCAGCTCCTTCATGTAAAAAATCCGCTGGTTGATGGTCTTGAAATTGGTGAGCATCCCCCCCAACCAGCGAAAGTTCACGTAGGGCATATCCGCGCTTTCGGCTGCCTTGGAAATGGCCGACCGGGCTTGTTTCTTGGTGCCGACAAACAGGACGGTGCCGCCCTTGGCTACCAGATCACGGACGAAACTATGCGCACTCTCCACCTCTTTGAGGGTTTGGCGAAGATCAATGATGTGGATTCCGTTGCGCTCACAGAAGATGTAGGGGGCCATCTTCGGGTTCCAACGCCGGGTCTGATGTCCGAAATGGACTCCCGCCTCAAGCAGCTGCTTCATGGTGACAGCAGGCAAAGTTGTTCCTCCTGGGTTTGGTTATTTCCTCCGTCCGCCCGATTCGTAGTGCCGAAGCCTGCGAACCTCCCCGAGCCTGATCAGCCCGACCGCGGGAGGCTGTAGCGAACGTGTGTGATTAGAGCCATTGTAGTCCGACCTTTGACTTCTCGGCACCCCTAGGCTCGGGGATGGCTCCTATCGAAGGTTTCCCGCATGTGGTGGCGGGTGACAGAGGTGTAGATCTGGGTGGACCCGAGTTCGACGTGGCCCAACAATTGCTGCACCGAAGACAGGTCGGCACCCCGCTCCAGCAGGTGGGTGGCGAAGGAGTGACGGAGGGCGTGAGGAAAGGTACCGGCCCGGTTTCTCACCACCCGACGGAGGGTTCGGGGGCTCATCGCCGCCCCTCTGGCCCCCACCCAGAGGGCGTTGGTTGCCTGCTTGCCGAGCAGATGGGGACGACCCTCCTGCATATAACGGTTGATGGCGTTACGAGCATGGGCACCGAGCGGGATGATCCGATGTCTGCCACCCTTCCCTTCCACCCTCAGGCTGTCCTGTCCGTCCACCATATCCGTAGTGAGCGAGGCCAGCTCGGAAACCCGCATCCCGGTGGCATAGAAAGTCTCCAAAATGGCCCGGTCTCTTAGAGACTTGGGATCGTTTCCATCAATCCCTTCCAGTAATGAGGTGACAGCTCGCTGGGGGAGGGCCTTGGGCAGGGTTCGGCGGGGTTTGGGACGGGCGATACCGTCGGCCGGATTAGCCGATAGTTCCCCTCGTCGCACCGCATCGGATAGGAAAGCCCGGATGGCCGAGGTTTTTCGGGCTATCGAACGGCGGGCATAACCGGCTCGGTCCAGTTCGGCCAGAAACCTCCTGATCAGGGTCCGGTCGATCTGGGCCAACGAATCGGCACCATGTTCTTCGGCTTCTCGAAAAAACCGGGTCAGGTCGCTCCGATAGGCGGACACGGTGTGTTCGGACAAGCCCCTTTGGCTTTCCAATCGAGACAGATAGGCCTCCAGGTCTTCCTCCCACCACGACGGGGCATCGGAATCGGTGGAACCTGGTGCGGGTGTTGCCATGATTCCCTATCTTGGTCGATTATCCACCGATAGTCGTGTCATTGGAGCCGAACCTCTTCTTCGCCCTCTGTCCAGGCAGGTAGCCCGTCCGTCTCGGATGGAGTAGGCCCGTATGGCCCATTTTCCGGTGAGGGTTCGCCCGATTAGGTAGTGAACCCACTCCGGATCCCAGTCGATGGCCAGGTCGATCGGCGAGGGTCGGGGCGGACCGTGCGGATGGGAGTGATAGAGGGCACCGATCCGTTGACCGGCCAGGTCGGCCTCGTTGATGATTCGAAAATGTTGAACCGGATCCACCTCGAAACGGGATTCGTCCGGGTGAATATTGTTGGTTCGATATATTCGGGTCGGCCTTCCCGCCTGGTCGTAAAGCACCAAGCCGCAGGCCTCCTTCGGGGCCGATTCCACCGCATCGGCGATCATTATCCGAGACATTTCGTCGGGGAGTAAACCTCTCGCGGCGATCACGGGGCCAGCCGGATTCGCCGCCATCCCTCATCTTCCTTCAGGTAGACGATCCGATCATGGAGTCGATGTAACCGGCCCTGCCAGAACTCAAACCGGTCCGGCCGGACCCTCCACCCTCCCCAATAGGAAGGTCTGTACACCTGGTCAGGTGAGTCCTTTACCTCCTCCATCATCCGTTCCAGGGTGGCACGGTCCGGAACCTCTCGACTCTGGGGGGAAACCGAGGCTGCTATCCGGGAGTCGCGGGGACGGGAGTCAAAGTATCGGTCGGCTTCTCCGGCCTCGACCCGCCCCACCGAACCCTCGATCCGAACCTGACGGTGCAAATCCAGCCAGAGAAAACAGAGCGAGGCCCGGGGGTTTTCCCTCAGCTCCCGAGACTTGCGGCTTTCCAGATTGGTGTAGAACACAAAACCTTCCTCGCCATATCCCTTCAGCAACACCACCCGAGCGGAGGGCTGCCCGTCGAGGCCTGCGGTAGCCAAGGTCATGGCGTTGGCCTGAGGCACCCCCGATTCCACCGCTTCGGCCAACCAACGGTCGAACTGTGCCACCGGATCAGGGTGGGTCTCGGCCTTAGCCAACCCGTCGGTTTCATACTCGACCCGAATATCCGCCATCCGCCGATCAGGGGGACCCGAACCGACCAAGCGCTGCTCCACCATCCTCCTCCGACCTCCTATAGCTGCTGGGGTGACGCTTCAGCCTGACCTGAAATGATGGTATCCGAGAGCCGGGCAACTCGGAAACACCTAGCCGGGCTATCGGGCACCGAAGCCGCTGAGGACCGTCCAGCAACTACGGCCCAGTATTTCCAGATCCAGCCAGGGGCTCATGTGTTTGACGTAGAACAGATCGTAGGCCAGCTTCTGGATGGTGTCTTCCTCCCCATCGGCGTATCCGTAGTTGACCTGTGCCCAGCCGGTTATACCCGGTCGAATAAGGTGGCGCTGCGAGTAGAAGGGGATGGTCCGGTTGAAGCGGTCTACGAACTCGACCTGTTCGGGACGAGGACCGACCAAACTTAGGTCGCCCTTGATTACGTTCCAAAGTTGAGGCAGTTCGTCCAGCCGGAACCGCCGCAGGATACGGGCCACCGGCACCACCCGCTCATCGTCCCGGCTGGTAAAAGAAGCACCATTTCGGCCGGGATCGTGCCACATGGAACGGAACTTGTACTGGATGAACGGTTTCCCACCTTTCCCCACCCGGGCCTGACGAAAGACGACCGGTCCTGAAGAGCCGAACCTGATGACGATCGCCGTCACCGCCGCCAGCACCAGGGTTATAGGCGCGGTCACCAGCACCGCCAAGACATCGAACACCCTTTTCCCGGCCAGATAGGGAACGGTTCGGAGCATCGGCATAGACATCTCCCAGCCCTCTGCCGGTGCCAGAACCGGAATACGGCCGGTGTGCAGCTCGTAGATACCCGAAAGGGGCCGCACATCAAGTCCGGCCAGGGTGCAGGAGGAGACATATTGGGCCATGCGGTCGGATAGCGCCGAACGAAAATCGACCCCCAACACCACTCGCCGGCCGGGCGGGTCCAAACCGACCTCCGAGGAGGGATCGACCACGTCCAGTATTTGGGCACTGGAGGTGGCCCGCAGATCCTCCACCAGAGCTTTTTCCCCGGTAATCAGGATCATCGCCTCGGTCCAAGGATGGCGTCTTAGCCAGGCGCGATGGGCGAAGGCCCCGATCACGAAAAAAACCATCGCCCAGCTGATGAAAGAGCGCGAGAAATAAACCCGGGTGGCGATAAGCATCAACGAGGTGGTGGCCAGGATCATGAACGCCACCGCCAGAGCCCGCCCGTAGCTGGGGCGCTGAGGTCCACCGATCAGCAGCCAGGCACCCATCCCCTCCGCCGCGATCAAACCGCCCAGCATTATCAAAAGGAGAGGCCATATCCGGGCTTCGAACTGCCAGGGGAACGGGGTTCCGAAGCTGACCATCGAAGCGGCCGCTACCGCCACTACCAACGCCGCTGCGTCCAGTAGGGCTTGGGTCCAGAAAGGTCTTATCCGCATCCGGCTATCTGATCGGACGTTTCAGAACCGAACCGGGGCCGGAATACGCCTCATTCGGAGTTGGCGAACTCGTGCTCGGCCAAATCTGAAACCAGGTTCACCAGCGTGCGTACCCCAAATCCCGAACCGCCCTGCGACTGATAATGCTCGTCACGTGGCCATCGGGCCGGACCGGCTATGTCAAGATGCGCCCAAGGCACCTCGCCGACGAACTCTTTGAGCAAAAGTGCGGCCGTGATAGCGCCCCCCCAGCGTCCACCGATGTTCTTCATATCCGCCATATGGGTATCCAACTGTGAGCGATACTCTTTGGGCAAAGGTAGCTGCCATAGCTGTTCGCCGGCGTCTTTACCTGCTCCGATCAGCCGCTCGATGAGCCCCTCGTCGGTTCCCATCACCCCGGCGATGAAATCGCCCAGCGCCACCTTGCAGGCACCGGTCAGGGTGGCCAAATCGACCATAAGATCGGGACCCGATTCCACTGCGTAGGACAGGGCGTCGGCCAGGATCAGCCTCCCTTCCGCGTCCGTATTCAGCACCTCGATGGTTTTACCGTTGCGGCAGCGGAGCACGTCACCGGGTTTGGTGGCGAGAGGTCCGGGCATATTGTCGGTGAGCGGGACCAGACCTAGCACCCTGACCGGCAGGCCGAGGCGGGCGATGGCCGATATGGAAGCCACCACCGCCGCCGCACCGGACATGTCTGTCTTCATGGTCATCATGGCACTGGCCGGCTTGATACTTAAACCCCCCGAGTCGAAGACGATGCCCTTGCCGACCAGGGCGATAAAGGTCTCGGCGTCTTCCGGTTCGTACCACATCTCCAGCATGCAGGGCTCCCGATCCGAACCGGCCGCCACCCCGAGCACCCCGCCGAATCCGCCCTCTTTCAGGTCTTCCAAGTCGTGGGTTACCAGGCGAACCTCCGCTTCGGAGAGGCGTTCGACAACCTCTGTGCCGAATACCTGGGGGGATTTATGCTGAGCCGGGGTGTTTACCAGGTCACGGGCCCAGCAGACCGCCTCCGATATCACCTTCCCCTTCTCCAAATCCTGGCCGGCCCCCTCTCCTAATAGCACCAACGATTCGATTTGAGAGGGCTTCGGTTTGCTCTTGAATCGGTCGTAGGAGTATTGGGAAAGCCGGATCCCCTCCACTACCGCCGCCGCCATCCCCTCCCACGCCAACGTGGAAGCCACCGATCCACTCTTCTTGGCGATCCGCCCCAGCCGGCCGGCCGCCCTACGGATGTCGTCTTCACCAGGTTCTTTACCGACCCCTAACGCCACCACCGTATGGGGGTGGGTCAATCCGGTTCCGAATACGGCACTTTCGCCGGCCTCTCCTTTGAACTCGGCTCGCTCCAGGGCTTGCGAGAAGCCCGTACCCAGCGTCTCCACATAGTCGTCCATACCGCCCGGCCAGGACAACCCCGGTTGGGCGGCCAAACCTAAGACCTCCACCTCGGTTAAGGCGTCAGGTGTCGACTCAAACCTGGTATCCAAATCCATTTTTTCCAAACTCCTTTTCGATCTACCAATGCCCGTATTTTCTTAGAAAGCCGAAGCTCGTATGTTCTCAAATCTAACCAAACGGAGCCGCCCCGGAAGCCAGCGCCCGTATAAGTATGACCGATCCGAGGCCGGTCAAAACCGCCAGATAGCTGAGACCGGTGGCGGCCATAACCCCGGGATAGGACGGATAGCCCAGGCAGAACCAGACCGCCATCATCAGCACCAGCGTGGTGAGGAAAAGCCCCACCGACACGATTATCGCGGTCGAGGAAGCAGAAATGCCTGGTATCAGATGGAGGGCGGCATCAAGAGCGACACCGGTGCCACCTATCACCCCTAGGGCACGAAGAGGGCGGCGGGGCATTCTCGGGTCGATCAGGTACCAGTGGCCGAGCACCATTTCGGCTGTTATGCCGCCCAAGGCCAGGCTTCCGGTCAGGGCAGGAAGGAGCCGGCTGTCGGCCGAGGCATGGGCCAGAAAAAGTAGGGAAGAAACCGCCAACGCCGCCCCCGCCTGCCCGGGGCTCCGACTCATCAGAGCCGCACCGATCCCCAAAAGGACCGCTACCGCAGTCAACGGCGTGGGGTCGAAGAACCAGGCCCCCCCGCCCAGCAGCACCACCGTAGCCGCCACCAGGACGGTGTAGCCGCCCCCTACCACCTTCCAGTAGACCACCAGCGCCCCGGTGCCGGCAACACCCGCGGCCCACATCCCCATGACCGTCTCCGGGCTGAAGGTCAACCCGAATCCAACCCGTTATGGAGGGGAGGGACGGGATTTTGGGGAGAAGGGTGGACGGGGGGCGGAAATATCCTTAACGCCCGGGCCAGATACATGGCGGTCTCTGCCTTGGTTAGGTGCTCTTCGGGACAGAACCGAGCCGGAGGTGCCGAGCAAATCCCGGTGATGCCGGCCGCAACCACCTTGTTGATGGCCTCGGCGTGAGAACTTTTACTGACATCGACGAAGACGATCTCGTGGTTCTCCGACAAGGGAAAGGCGCGGGAGATCAGCGAGGCCGCCTGAGCCCGGTTAACCATCTCATAGGGACAGAAACGGATCGGATCAACCGCACAACCTCGGGTTATCCCCAACTCGGCCAGACGCTCCACGAAGGGTGCCCACCAGCGGTCGGTCGGGCTATCGGCAAAACGGGACTTCAGAATCGGGTCCGGATCCTGCCCGTCGATGGTTCTCACCAGCCATACCGCCATCATCCACCGCCTGATCGGCTGATCCGGACATATCAAATCCGGCCCGCATTCTGTACCGGCCAGGATTCCGTAGGCGGCCAGCTCGTCCACCCCGTCCAGGTAGTCGCCACTCTGATAGTCGTCGAACCCCTGCTCGTCCCGTCCGATGTCTTCGTATTCAAAATCGGGGCAGCCTCTAACCCCTCCGGTGGTGGCAGGGCGGGTGAAGCTGAACATCGGATTGAAACCGGAGCCGGGGTCGGTGGTGGTGAGATACCGTTCGATACCGTCGGCGATCGCCATCGCCTCCACCTTCTGCACGGCCGGATCGGCCAGGAGACTGGCCTCCGCAGGATTAGACAGGTAGGCGGCCTCGGTGATAACGGTTGCTATGCCCGGGGTTCGTCTGAGAATCCCGTACAGATCTGCGTCGGTCTGGTAATCCCACACCGAGGAGGCACCTTGAAGAGCGGTTTTGCGCCAGTCGACGTCGTAGACGGCCAGCGCCCCCTGAACCTCCTCGTAGAGTATCCCGGCCAAACGCCTGGAGTTGGTGTTCCGGATCTGATGGAAAATCTCCGTACCAGGAAGGGTGGAACGGCTTACCGCCCCGCCGTTGTGATGGATCGAAATGAACACGTCCGGTTTCAGGGCTCGGGCTATTTCGGCCCTGACCACGATCGGGAGCCTGATATCGTCGGTTCTGGTCAAAACGGCACCGAAGCCTCGGCTGCGTAGCTCTTCGGCCAGCAATTTCGAGACCGCCAGGTTCAGGTCTTTTTCGGACAGCCCGTTTCTACCTACCGCACCGGTTTCGCTTCCTCCGTGTCCCGGGTCGATAACCACCTCCACACGGGACAGGTGGGTTCCTCCCCTGACGGTGGCCTCGTTCCAGCAGGTGGTGGTGACCAGGTAGCCGTCCGGCTGTTTTTCCCGTACCGGAAGCACCAGTCCGCTTTCGGTTACGACCACCCCGTCGCCGGGTGGACCGGTTTCCTGGGCACCGGCAGGTGAGGAGGGCATCACGGGTATTAAAGAAAGGAGAGCCGTAATCAGCACCCAGACCCTCCAGGAGTGGGCGACCCTGATAGATTTTGGAGAGGTTTTGCCGCTTTTTGCGATAAGAATTGGTTTGAGGATTGGGTAGATGGGTTTGATTTTCGCTTTTCTGGTCAGCGACCCTCAGCCACCAGTTCAGGATTGTAGGGTTCGATCATTATGCACTCCCCCGGGCACTCTTCGGCAGACTCTATAACGTCTTCTATCAGGCTGTCCGGCACCCGGGCCACCCCGCGGGCTCCCTCCGGCCCGTGACCGTCACCGTCACCGTCATCAAAAATAAGGGTCGAACCGAAGTGGCGGGCTTCTTCTTTCACCACCCAAAGCCCGTCGTCACGACCCTCGAATACATCGGGGGCGATTTCCTCGCAAATGCCGTCACCGGTGCACAGGTCCTGGTCGATCCACACCATCATCTTGTAGTCGGCCATGGCTTCTTAGACTCCTTCAATCCGGTCGGTTCCATTATGGCCCATCCCTACCAACGACCCCTAATCCGGGCCCTGGTATGTGGTGGGGATATCCTATAGGGTAACAGTCGGGAAACCCTACCGGTGGTTACCCTTTCGGCAGAATCATGGCGGGTCGGCCTACCCCTACTTGATCTGAGCTAAATGTAATGACAAATGAAACGGAATTACTTGCTCGTATCACAGTACGGTCGGATGTGTTCGGTGGTAAACCTATCATTCGTGATATGCGTATGGCCGTAGAGCACGTTCTGGGGATGCTCGCGGCCGGGGATACAGTTCCTACCATCCTGTCTGAGTACCCGTTTCTTGAGGCCGAGGATATCCAAGCCTGCCTGGTATTTGCCTATCGCTCCCTGGCCGGGGAGCAGGTGTACGAACGCTTGGCGGTACGTTCAGCACCATGAGTATTGGGCTTCACAGGAACTCCTTGTCTCTCTTAGTTCATACAGTTTAAGATTGTTATCCTTTTTATTCCTCTAAACTGCCTCTTGTAAATTGTTTTCTGCGCGCGCTCGAACGGTTTGGTCTCGCATGCCGGGGCTGGTGTTTGGGTTGATCCTGTTTGGATCGGGTATGGCCCTGACCGTGCGGGCCGACCTGGGCTTGACCCCGTGGTTCGTTTTCCATCAGGGACTGGCCGCCCATATCCCTTTATCTATCGGGCTGATCACGATTGTGGTGAGCATGGTCCTGCTGTTGGCCTGGATTCCTTTGCGCCAACGGCCCGGTATCGGCACCATTTTGAACGCCACCGTGGTCGGGGTGGTGATCGACCTGATCTTGTTTCTGGTGGGAGAGACCGATCTCCTGTGGCTACAGATTTTTTACCTGGTGGGCGGAATCGGCCTGGTGGCGATCGGGTCCGGCCTGTACATCGGTGCCCGGCTCGGTCCCGGGCCGAGGGACGGGATCATGACCGGTCTGGCCGAGCGCGGCTTGTCGATCCGCCTGGCCCGAACCCTTATCGAAGGAACGGTTTTGGTAGCCGGATGGTTGTTGGGTGGTGCGGTCGGGGTCGGGACCGTAGTTTTCACCATCACTATCGGGCCATTGATCCAGCCGGTCCTCAGGCGGGCCGATAAGGGCCCGATATAAAAGTCCGGACCCAGGGCTAACCTTCCGCAGGTGCGTTTCCGGCTGTTCGGGTTTCCTGTCCACCTCCATTTCAGCTTCCTACTGATTCTGGTATTCCTGTTCGACAGCGCTTACAGTCGGGAAGCCGCCCTCCTCTGGGCGGCAGCCATCCTTATCTCGGTGATACTCCACGAGCTGGGACACGCGGCCACCGTGCGTAGGCTGGGTGGCCGGGTCGAAGGCATCACCATCCACGGCTTGGGAGGGGCCACCTACTGGCGGGAAATGGGTAACAGCCTGGACGGCTGGAAGCTCTTCGCCATCGCCGCCTCCGGGTCAGGGGTGGGATTGTTCGCCGGTCTGGGCCTTTACTGGTACGCACGGATGGGGGGATTGGGCCGGTTTGGCCAACTGGCCATCGAAAGCCCCTGGACTATCAATCTGAGGGCGGCAGACTTCTACGACCAATACCTGGTCTTCTTTGTGGGGGCGTTCATCTGGGTTTCGGTGGTGTGGGGTTTGGTCAACTGGCTACCCATCGGCGGGTTGGACGGGTCGAAGATGCTCCGGGCAGTCATGATCCGCTTCCTAGGTCCAAGTGGTGACCTCCATTCCCGAATTATCGGAATGCTCTTCGGTATCGCCGTAGCGTATTGGGCCTGGCAGCGGGGGTTTAGGATAGCGGCCGTCCTCGCTCTGGTGTTCTCCGGTGCCGACCTGGTGTCCTACCGGCGGCCCATCCTTCCTCCTCCGGTACCGCCGAGTGGTGCCCCTCCTCGACCCATGAATCCCGAGGATCGGGCCGAAGAGTAGGCGACAAACCCCTTCTTCCCCCTGTTCATCAGGGTAATCGATCAATCTCTCCTTGCCTTAAGTCATCAGTCGCCGTCCTTTAACCCGAGAATGAGAAAAATTTCCCTTATATAAGAGTTTTTAGCCTTGTAAATAGTGATACATTTGATAGAGGTTCATTTTTGCCGACAGATGGAGGGTTATGGGCAATTCGGTCGAAAGAAGCCTTTTCCTGGTCTTTGTAGCAGGGGTTTTGGCCACGTTATACCTGTTCAACGATTCCGGTTCATCCCCACAGCCGGAAGGTGACCTACCTCCTGAGCCGACGGTTCAATCCGCTGACAGTCCAACTACGTCCGACCTGGAGATAGTCGAGATAACCGACCCCATTACCGGCGATCAACCGGAAGCGCTCGAAGAAACCCCTCCCGGCCACCAAGACACCCACGACCATAATCACGACCACCATGATCACGACCGCGAAAATATCCCCACCACCACCCTCATCTATCCGCCCACCGGACGCATCGAGCAGATCGACCCGTCTCCACCACCGGAGGAAGACGGACAGCCCGGCAAGTGTGCTCCCATCCAAGAGTTGTGGGGAGGAGATAGCTATCCGGTCGAGGATCCCTGCACCCTGGCAGAGGTGCGCCGAGCCCTATACCTGGCCTATACCGGAACAGACGAACAACGCCGGTCGGTGATCCGGAACGGACATCTCCTAGACGAGGTTTTCGCCGCCCTGGACGACTACGGACGAACCCATGATGCCGCCTTCTTCGATCCGGAACGGCGGGGCCAGGCCGAGGTTATCTTCGAAGGCATTTCCTGGCGAGGAGGTCCGGAAGCCGAACAGGGAGTGATCGCGGTGCTGTTCCGGCTTAATCATCCCGAAATCGAGCCGACCGATTCCCTATTGGACACCCTGGTTCAGGTAGACGGACGTTGGAAACTCTCCTACCGAAGATCGTATTGCGTAAAGGTGGTGGTAATCATGGAATTCATGGGAAATGACGTGCGCTGCCCGGTTGACCCGAATCCCGAGATCAACGAGGACGAGGCGACGGACTCGACCGGTAGGTACCGTTAAATGGCCCGGCTATATCGATACCTGTCGGATCAGCTGCCCAAGCCCCAAGCTGTGCTTACCACCTGGGTATGGATCTTTCTGGCCGGATTGCTGGCCGTTGGTGCCTGGTGGGCGTCACAACCGAGCGCCGCCGATCCTCCCACCACCTCCTGGAAGGCGGGCAAGTTGGGCACCACCTGGGAGTGGGAACAACATTGGAACTACTGGCAAAAACAGAAATGCACCATGAACGGGCTCTACAACGGGATACCGACCTGCGACGCCTGGTCTTCGGTCGGTAAGGTGTGGAAGCCGTGCGGAAAGAAAATCAGACCTCCCGACCCCGGCAGGATCAACAGCTGCAACATCGGTAGGCCAGGCGGCCACCAGCCGCACGGGGATGGGATCACGGTTAAGTACCGATACATAAAGCATGAGGATCGGCTGGGGCCGAAAGTATATTTCTGCCAAGGCAACAAGAACCTGCCCGCCAACACCGGTCCGGGCAACTGCGGAACCTGGGTAACGAACCCCACCCACACTCATTGCCCCGGCGATACCCTAAGGCACCCGCCCGACTGCACGACCGACAGCACCAAAGCCTGGTTTACGACCACCTCCGCCAACCGACCCCGATCAACCACCGCCACCACCCGAAGGTCGCCGAGCAGAACCACCGCCACCACCCGTCGAAGCTACACCACTACCACCCGGAGGCCGACCACCACCAGTGCCCCACCACAGGCGGCGTGCGCCACGCCCGAGGCGATCAACAGCTTCCGCAAGATCATCGACCAACTGGCCGGCCCTTCCCTTGGATTCATGCCCGCCCGCAACGGCTATGTGAGGTTTCCGGTGCGCGCCTTCTATCCGGGTGACCCTTCCCGCACCTTCAGCACCAAGGTGGTAGGAACCGGTGTGTCCCTCCGTATCTGGGTGAACGAGATCAGCTGGCGGATGACCGGTCTGGGACTAACAGACGGAACCGACCTGGCACCCCGTACCTTCCGCCGCTCCGCCCTTTCCTATAGCAGTGCCGACTCTTTGAAGAGCCCGGCCGAGGTAAAACCCGGCGGCGTGCAGGTGGTCTATCTAAGGAGCTCGCTCCAGGCCGGTTATCAGAACGGTTATCCGGTCGCCCTGACCGTCACCTGGAAAGGCGAATGCCGTGAGGACGGCACCTCCGGCTGGACCTCTCTAGGGGAAAGGTCACAGAACGCCTCCTTCTCCTATGTGGTCTTCGCCATACGGAGCCGGCCTAGCTGAGCAAATCAGGTTTGAGGAGGCGGCCGACTATTGTCGGCGGCGATGAGCGAGCTGGTGGATCAAGCCCGGCAATGGATCGACGGGGATCCCGATCCGACCACCCGAGCCGAGCTGACCGCCCTTATAGAGTCGGGTGACCATACCGAGCTGGCCGACCGGATGGATGGGGGACTTGACTTCGGGACCGCCGGTCTGCGAGGTCTGATGGGGGCCGGTTCCAACCGGATAAATCGGGCCACGGTTATCCGAACCACCCGAGGGCTGGCCGACTATCTGGTGGATCGCTATGGGGGAGTACCTGAGAATCCGGTGGTGGTAGGCCGGGATGCCCGGGTGGGTAGCTCGGTCTTCATGGGCGACGTGGTGGGGGTGCTGCTGGGGGCGGGGCTGTCTGTGAAGGTATGGGAAGAGGTGGTGCCTACCCCCCTACTGGCCTATGCGGTGACGGCTTCGGGAGCCTGCGCCGGGGTGATGATCACCGCCAGCCACAACCCGCCCCTATACAACGGCTACAAGGTGTTCGACCACAACGGTGCCCAGATCATCCCTCCGGTCGACACCGCCATAGCCGAGGCGATCGACCGGGTGGCACCGGCGATAACCGTTCCTTACCATCACCCTTCCGCCGACCTAATGGCCGAGCCGATCCCTCCACAGGTCTTGGACGACTACCGGAACCGGCTCTCCCGGCTACGAACCCCGCTGGAGACAGATCCGGATCAAGGTATCGTCTACACCCCCCTGCACGGAGTGGGTTGGAGATACATCAAAGACCTGTTCGCCGAGGCCGGTTACCGAAATGTCCATCCGGTCGAACCGCAAATTGAACCGGATGGACGCTTCCCCACCCTGCCCTTCCCTAACCCTGAGGAGCCGGGTGCCATGGATCTGGCCATAGCCCGGGCCGAAGAAACGGACGCCGACCTGGTCTTGGCCAACGATCCGGATGCCGACCGGTTAGGGGTGGCGGTGCCTAGTGCGTCAGGATGGGTTCGGCTGACCGGCAACCAGATCGGGGTGCTTCTGATCGACCACCTCCTCTCCCGAAGTGATCTACCCTCTCATCCCCCACCTCTGATAGTAAGCACCATCGTCAGCTCTCCCCTGGCCGAGCGGGTAGCCCACGCCCACGGTGCCCGCTTCGAGACCACCCTCACCGGCTTCAAATGGATCATGAAGGCAGCCCTGGATGTCGAATCCACAGGCCAAGGCACCTTCGTGTTCGGATTCGAAGAAGCGCTCGGCTATGCGATCGGAGGCTTGAACCGAGATAAAGACGGCCTTTCGGCGGCTCTGTTGATGGCCGATCTGTCGTCGGAAGCCCGGCGGGAAGGCCAGACCATCCTCGACCGCCTCGAATCAATCTATCGCCGCCACGGACTGTGGGTTTCGGTCCAAAAAGGTATCGTCCGGCCCGGGCCGGAAGGAGCCGTAGAGATTGAGTCGGCCATGACCTACCTGGGCAACCATCCTCCGGATAGTCTGGGCGAAAAGAAGGTCGGGTCGGTGACGGATTACCGTAAAGGTGCCGACTCCCGTCCGGCCTGGCTGGGTGCCGCCAACCTGATTGCTTTAGAGTTGCCGGGCGGCGGTCGGATGCTGGCCCGGCCCAGCGGAACCGAACCTAAACTGAAGATATACATGGACGCCACCCGTCCGCTTGCCATCGCCGATGATCCGGCCCGTATTGAATCGGTCATGGTAAGGGAAGCCGAGACGGCGGTATCCGAGCTGGTCGACCATATCGGTTTATAGAAAAACAACCTTCCAGAGGAGAGAGGAAAAATGACCGCAGTAAATGAGCTTATCCAAGGCTTGGACACCCGACTTCGGATCGGCAGCGACCGGGCCGAGGGGATTGACCAGATCGAGGTGATCGATCCCGCCACCGAACAGACCCTGACGACTGTCTACGCGGCCGGTACCGGCGAAGCCCTCCAGTCCGTGGACGCCGCCGCCCAGGCCGCTCCCGGATGGGCAGCCACCCCACCCCGCCAAAGATCGGACATTCTCCGCAAGGCCTACGACCTGATGCTGGAGCGGGAGGAACAACTCGCCGAGCTGATCATCCTGGAAAACGGCAAAACCTATCCCGATGCGATCGGCGAGATTCGATACGGTGCCGAGTTTTTCCGCTGGTTTTCGGAGGAGGCGGTGCGTATTATCGGCGAGATCCGAACCGCCCCCCGAGGGGATAAGCGGATCGTGGTGTTGCCGGAACCGGTCGGTATATCCCTCATGGTCACCCCCTGGAACTTCCCGTCGGCGATGGCCACCCGCAAGATCGCCCCGGCCTTGGCCGCCGGATGCACCACCATCCTCAAGCCCGCCTCCGACACCCCTCTTTCGGCGCTGGCGGTGGCGGATATCCTGACCGAGGCCGGTGCCCCACCTGGAACCGTCAATGTGGTGGTGGCGCGAGGTTCCTCCGGAGTGGTGGACGTCATGCTCGAGGACCCCAGGGTCAGAAAACTCTCTTTCACCGGCTCGACCGAAGTAGGACGGATTCTGATGCAAAAAGCCGGTAGCCGCATCCTCCGGACAAGCATGGAGCTGGGAGGTAACGCCCCCTTCGTGGTCTTCAAAGACGCCGATCTGGGTGCCGCAGTGGAAGGGGCCATGCTCGCCAAGATGCGAAACGCCGGCGAAACCTGCGTGGCCGCCAACCGCTTCTATGTCCAATCCGAGGTGGCAGAGCAGTTCACCAACCTGTTGACGGACGCCATGTCGAACCTGCGGATGGGGCCGGGCATCGACCGTTCCAACCAGGTGGGACCCATGATCAACTCGGCCGCGGTGGAGAAGATCGATTCGTTGGTGTCAGGGGCAGTCGACGCCCGGGCCAACGTCCTGACCGGCGGTTCGGCAGCAGAAGGCCCCGGGTTCTTCTACCATCCCACCGTTCTTTCGGAGTTGTCCCCGGACGCGGCGATCCTCGGCGAGGAAATCTTCGGCCCGGTAGCACCGGTGGTGACCTTCGACTCCGAGGAGGAGGCCATCTCAGCCGCCAACGACACGGTGCACGGTTTGATCTCCTACGTCTACACCTCCGACCTGAACCGTGCCTTCCGGGTAGGAGAAGCCATCGAATCGGGCATGGTAGCCCTGAACCGAGGCCTCATCTCCGACGAAGCCGCCCCCTTCGGGGGAGTAAAAGAGTCCGGAGTAGGCCGCGAAGGCAGCCATCACGGCCTAGAGGAGTTCCTAGAACTCAAATACCTGGCCTGGTAGCACCTACCGGATCGCTCGTTGATCTCGACCCGCTGTCTCGCTCTTTAGTTATGCTGTAGGGCGATGCAATTGTTTCAGGCCAACACCGATGCCTCCCAGGATCCGATTCCCCTGGATAACATCACCGATTGGTGTCTGGAATTGTTTCAGGAGCGGTATGGTACGCAGGTCACCAAAGACGACATCTGGACTTACCTTTACGGGGTTATGCACGCGCCGGACTGGCGGGAGCGTTATCGGTTCGACTTGCAGCGCAGCCTTCCGCGGGTCCCTTTGGCCGAGGATTTCGAGGCCTTCAAATCGGCCGGACGTGAGCTGATGGACCTGCATATCGGCTATGAGACCTGCCCGGAATATCCGATTCTGGCCGTAGTTTCTGTAGAGGGGGGG
>VXMP01000050.1 GCA_009841075.1 Acidimicrobiia bacterium
TGTTCGCTCCATACAAATATGTTCCCTCAACTGCCGGGGATCCGATCGGGATACCATTCCTCTTACCCGGCCTTCGGTGCTTGGCAACCCCCTACGTATCATGAGTCCGGGACAAATTCAACCCCCTTTATCGAGAACGCGAAAAAACGCTCCCAAGCACCTCTAACCGCCTCTCCACTCGGCGAATTTAAAGGGTTCAGTTCCGATACCAGTAGCAGAGGGAGATGGTGAGACGCTCCAGGGTGAGCAGGTGGGTTTCGGGTGGCCGGCTCTTGAGGATGGCGTCCGCCCGCCTCACGCCGTCGATGGCCTTGGACAGGTTTTCGGTTGATAAGGTACGTCCGATTTTCCACGCCATCGAAGTGGGATAGGCGTCCGGTTTGCTGCCGATCCATTTGGCAAAGGTGCCTATGTCGGATGCCGCCGCCGCCAGGGCACATTTACGCAGATGGTTTTCGATCCCCGCCACCAGTAACAGGGGGTGACTGTGGGTGAGCAGATCTTTGAGAAGATGAAGGGCGTCGTCTACCGAGCCGTTCTCTATCGCCCGGGTGAGCTTCCAGATCGGCTGGTCCGGCGAGTTACGGAACCGCTCCAGGATCAGGCGGTCGGTGATCGGGCCGTCGACTCCGGTCAGCTGATCCAAGGCGTTATCTATCGCGTCCAGGTCGGACCCGAAGCGGCGCACCAGAGCCTGTCTGGCGTTGGTATCCAGACGTAGCCCTCTGCTGCGGGCCGCCGAGGTGATCCACTGCATGGCGTCGTTATCCCTCAGCTTGGATACCCGTATCACTTCGGCGTTCTTCTTGACGAAGGCGGCCAAAGGCGAGGGCAAGGCCCCGCCGGTTACCAGAACCACCTTTTGGCTGTCCCCGCCGGGTTGGGCGAACAGCTCGGCCAGGGCACGGGCTTCCTCCGCCAGGAGCTGATGGGCGTCCATGACCAACACGCCGGTTCCTCCGCCGAACAGCGACCCGGACTGGATGGCCGGCACGATAGGTGCCACCTCAGGGCGTAGGTTTCCTTCTCCGCCCATCGACTCTCCTCGGCCGGGTACATCGATCCGGATTACCTCCGAGCGGGCGATTTTGGCCGCTTTGAACACCTGGTCGGCCCGATCCAGCAGGCTCCGGCGTTCGCCCGTGCCAGGTTCTTTTGGGCCGCTGATATGGACGAACGGTTTTATAGGTTCCAACCCCCTCCCACCTGGATGAACGAGCCGGTGGTATAGCCGGCCTGATCGCTGAGCAGGTAGTTGACCGCCGCCAGGATGTCTTCGGCGGTTCCGTGCCTGCCCGCCGGTATATCGGCTGCCGGGGGCAAGGGTTCGGAATTGTCCAAGACGCCGGGCAGGAGGGCGTTGACGGTAACGCTATGTTCCGCCTCTGCCCGGGCCATGGTCTTGGTGATCATCAGCACCCCCATCTTGCCGATGTGATAGGGAAGGGTGCGGGGCCGGGCGGTGATCCGATCCGCCCCGGCGTCGGAGATATTGATAATTCGGCCTGCCTGTCTACGCAGCATAGGAAGCATGGCCTGCGACACATAAAAGGTGGCCGAGGCGGTGGACGCCAACTGATCTTCCCATTCGTCGGTTGTCAGACGGCGATAGTCCTTGAAAACGAAGCCACCGGCGTTGTTGATCAGTACGTCAAGGCCGCCCAACTCGGCTTGGATGGTTTCGGCCAGGAGCTCCACCTGATGAGTATCTGTCACATCGCAGCGGACCGGTAGCGCCGTTCCGGATCGTTCCCGTATGGTTCGGGCCAATCGGGTGGCCGAGGCCTGATCGGAGCGATAGTTGATGACAATCGTATGTCCCTGGTCGGCCAGATGGTAGGCCAAAGAGGCACCCAGGCCAGGCTTCCCATCCCCGGGCCACCTACCGACTCCGGTGATCAAAATTCGTTTCGGCTCATTCGCGGCGACCATCACGAACGATCGTAGCCACCTTTGGGGCGGTTAACCCGTCGAGTCCCCGCTCGGGAAGCCGACCACCACGTCTCCTTCCAGGTCGGTGCGCCTTATCTCCATGCCCGCCTCTTCCAAAATGTCCAACAGTTCGGCGGAAGGATGGCCGAACCGGTTGGGGCCGACGCTTACCACCGCAACGGAGGCACCGGTCTTGACCAACCAGTCCGGATCGGAGGTGGCGGCACCCTGATGGGGAACCTTCAGCACCTCCACCTGAGGTGGATCCATTTCGGACTGCGCAAAGACCTCCATATCGCCGGACAGAAAAACCCGGCCCCGACCCAGGGTGGCCCGGATCACCAGCGACTGATCGTTCAGCGAGGCGTAGCGGCGGATCGGCCCCAGGACTTCCAGGCCGACCGACCCGATCCGATGGTTTCCCAAAGGGGGAACGGTCACCCGGGTGCGGGTTCGCAGGTCTTCGATCAGGCGCAGATACTGCTCGGATTGACCTGGAAAGGGGGCGTACCAGACCTGTCCGATATGGAGTGATCCGACCATTTCGATCAGGCCGCCATAATGATCGAAATGAGCGTGGGACAGGATCAGAAGGTCGATGGCCGACACATCGAATCTGGCCAGACCTTCCCGAAGCAGGGTGCTGTCGCTGCCCCCATCGATCAGAACGGTCTCGCCCTGCTCCCCTAGAAGGAGGAGAGAGTCACCCTGTCCCACGTCCAGGGCCACGAACGCCGGACGGGTGGGGGAACCCGAAAACTGGAAGAAGGGGAAGGAGGCCGCCGTCAACAGGCACACCCCCAGGCTTCCGGCCAGAAGCGCATAGGGACGAAGCCGTTTGGAGGTAACCGCAGTAGCCCCCAACCCGATCAGGATGAGAGTGGCGATCCAGCCGATCCGAGGAAAACCGGAAAAGAAACCGGCGATAGCCAACACTCCCCTGGCGAGAAATGCACCCACCCCTATCAGCGGATCCAAACCGATCACGGTTCCGACTCCGGCCAGACCGGTCGCCCCTACCACCAGCGGGGCCGACAGGACGTTGGCGACCGGTGACCAGAGCGGTAGCTCCCCGAAGGTGGCCAGCAGGATCGGTGCCACCGCCAGCTGAGCACCGCAGGCCGCGCCGATGGACAGCGCCAACCAGCTCGGTTTCAGGCCGGTGAACCAGCCGGTACCCACCATCACCCCGATGGTGGCGGCTACCGAAAGCTGAAAACCTAAACTGAAGGCCAGTTGCGGGGCGAGCAGGAGCAGGCCCCCCACACCCACGCCGATCACCTTCCAGATGTCAGGACGCAGGCCGAGGGGGCGGGCGATCAAAATCAGCCCGGCCATGGCTGCTGCCCGCAACACCGACGGGTCGGGCCCTACCAGCAGAACAAAGAAGGCCAGACCGGCCAGACCCAGGACGGCCCGGCGAACCGAAGACCAACCCAATGGGCCTGCCACCAGGAACAATGCACCCAAGAACAAGGCTACGTTGCTGCCCGAGACCGCCACGTAGTGGGAAAGCCCGGACCTTCTCATGCTTTCTTCCTCCCACTCCGACAAATGGGAGGTGTCGCCTATGAGGAAACCGGCCAGTAGCGCTCGGCCTGAATCAGCCTCGGGAACCAGACGACGGAGGATGAGAGAACGCGCCGAGCCTGCCTGTCGGTTCATCCAGCCCATCTGATCGGGAGCGGGCCGGCTCGCAACCGCCGAACCCTGCCATACCACCGGACGACGGGCACCCGAGCCGTAGGGATCGCCGGTGGGGGTCATGGTCGTCTCCACCCACCGGCGATCTGATCGAGACCAGCCGAGGACGTCGCCTCGTAGCCAACCCGCCGGACCGTCCCATGACGAGGTAACCCCGTCGCGCTCGACTGCCCGGGCCTTGACCAGCACCGACCCGTTCCCCGGTCGTCCGGAGGGCTCCGTCAAGGTCTCCACCAATATTTTCACCGGACCGGATGGCAGGTCGGTGCGGGCGATCATCTCGTGACGGACATCCAGTAATAGTCCGCCGACGGCACCCAAGGCGACCAACCCCACCATCAGGGCGACCGGTACTTTTCTTAAGGCAGCGGCCCCGGCGGCCGCCAAAAGTCCCACCAATATGACCGCCCATCCCCACCTGAGGCCCGCCACCACTCCGATCCAGAACGATCCGGCACCGACCAGGAACAGCCTGGCCTGGGAATCAGGCAGACGGCCTATCGGTTTACCGTGGCGTAGTCGCGCATTCCGGCCAGCTTGGCCTCACCGATACCGGAAACGTCGAGAAGGTCTTCCATGCTCCGGAAGGGGCCGTGTTTCTCCCGGTAGGTGACGATGCGCTCGGCCAACACCTCCCCCACTCCCGGGATTCTGGTGAGGGCCTGGCGATCGGCCTGGTTCAGATCAATCGGATATCCTGATGCTTCGGTCTGGGAACCGACAGTAGGGGTATCGCCGTTCCAAGGCACTATCAGCTGCATACCGTCTGTGACCGGACGGGCCAGGTTGACCAGATGAAGTCCCGAACCGGCCCGGGCTCCACCCGCCTCGGCGATGGCGTCCGCTACCCGACTGCCTTCGGGTAACACCACCAACCCCGGCGAGACCACCGCACCCGAAACGTGCACGGTCAACCCGGCCGGCTCAGGAGCAACCGGAGGGATCGGATCAGGGTTGGGGATTACAACGGGGAATGCCGGGGCTACCACCTCCGGCGGAGGGTCGGAGGGTAGATACCAGATACCCATACCCACCGCCAGCACCGCACCCAACACCCCCACCAAGATAGGGCCACGGCGCGGGGTAGGTCGATATCTGATCGGCCAGGTTCGGCCCGGGTCGGCCAACTCCTGAATCGGTTCGCGTGGTTCTGAATCCATAGTTCATAGGACTACGTACCAAGAAATCGAACCCTCGGCAACCCCCTTTTATGAACCGGTTGTCGTTCTAAGCCGGGGGTTAGGAGAATGCCGAAAAAACGGGATTGGTCGCCTAGACCACCAGGTTGAGCAGTTTGGGGCGGCGGTCTATCACTCGGCGGATTTCGCCGTCTTCTACGTGTCGGGCGACGTTGCGTTGGTTGAGTGCCAGATCCAGAGCGTCTTCTGAGGAGATTTCCACCGGAACCTCGATTCGGGCGCGTACCTTGCCGTTGACCTGTACCACCATGGTCACCAGCTCTTCGGCGGCGGCTTCCTCGTCTACCTCCGGCCAGGGCTGGAGGTGGATGCTGGTGGGATGACCTAGGTGGTTCCAAACCTCCTCGGTCACATGAGGGGCGATCGGGGCCAGCAGAAGCAACAGGATTTGTAGGGTCTCCTGCCAGGCTGCGGAGGTTACGTTGCGGGCGGACCAGGCTTGCTCCATGGCGTTGCGGAGCTTCATCAGCTCGGCCACCGCCGTGTTCCACGAAAACGACTCCAGATCATCCCCCACCTTGATTATGGCGGCATGGGCTTGGCGGCGAAGCGCCCGGGTGGCGGCCTCATCGATCATATCCGGGTGGTATTCGGCCCGACCCAGGTTCCATACATCGGCGATGAAGCGCTCCGCCCCCCGCATCCCTCGGCTATCCCAGGGGCCACCTTTTTCCCATTCGAAGGCGAACATCAGGTAGGTGCGGACCGTGTCGGCACCGTATTTTTCCACCAAATCATCCGGGTTGACCACGTTCCCCCGGGATTTGGACATGCGTTGGACGCCGATTCGATGGCGGAGCTGGTTGACCGTGTTGGTTCCTTCGATAGAAGGAACATCGACCGTGGCAGCTTCGGCCAACCGAACGGTTATCGGGTCCTCGTCATCATTCGGGGAGGCAATGGTCAGCACCTTTTCGGTGCGTCCCAGCAGCTCGCCCACCAGCCGGCCATCTTCCCAAAAAGAGGGGTGGGAACCTGTGGTGACCACCTGCACCGAATCGGCCACCCAATCCTCGTCCTGGCGACGGACGGTTACCAGCACCTGATCCCCGCGCCGCTCCTCGCCCAGCACCTGGCCCTGGTTGCGCAGCATCAGCATCGGCTCGTCGAAAAGCCCGTTCGGATCCCGGCCATGGGAGGACATCACCTGTTTGGCATCGTCGAAGCATCCCATATCTCGGAGGGCCTTGGTGAAAAACCTGGTATAGAGCAGGTGCATCACCGCGTGCTCGGCCCCGCCGGTGTAGGTGTCGACCGGCAGCCAGTAGGCCGCCTCCTCGGGATCGAAGGGGGCGTAATCGCATCCCGGGCTCAGGTAGCGGAGCTGATACCAGGAGGAACACATGAAGGTGTCCATCGTGTCGGTCTCCCGAACCGCCGCCTCTCCCTTCGAATCTGTGGTCTTGAGGAAGGGGTCGTGGGTCAGGAGCGGGCTGGGACCGGTGGTCTTGAACTCGACCTCTTCGGGTAGCTCCACCGGCAAATCCTCGTCCGACACCAGCTCGATGGTCCCGTCTTGGCAGTAGATGACCGGAATCGGTGAACCCCAGTAGCGCTGCCGGCTGATCAGCCAGTCCCGCAGCCGATACTGGACGGCGGCCTCACCGTGCCCGTGGGTTTGGAGCCAGTCGATCATGGCCGGCTTGGCCTCGGCGATATACAGGCCGTCCAGGAAATCGGAGTTGATGGAGGGGCCGTCCCCTTCGTATGCCTTCCCCTCGAAATCGTCCGGTGGCTGGACGGTGTGCACCACCGGAAGCCCGTATCTATCGGCAAACTCCCAGTCGCGGGTGTCCTCGCCCGGGACGGCCATGATGGCACCGGTTCCATAGCTCATCAGCACGTAATCGGCGATCCAGACCGGAATCTCGCCGCCGGTGACCGGATTGAGGGCGTAGCCGCCGGTGAAGACCCCGTGTTTTTCCCTGGTGAGATCGGTTCGCTGGAGCTCGGAGCGGCGGGCGGCCTGGTCTCGGTAGTTACGCACTTCTTCGGCCTGATCCGAGGTGGCCAGCACGTCGACCAACGGATGTTCGGGCGAGAGCACCATGAAGGTAGCTCCGTGCAGGGTGTCCGGTCGGGTGGTGAAGACCTCGATCGGCTCGGCACCCTCCACCGGAAACCTGACCCGAGCCCCCGGAGATCGTCCGATCCAGTTGGTCTGCATGGCCTTGATCGGCTCGGGCCAGTCCAGACCGGAAAAGTCCAGCAGCTCCTCGACGTAGTCGGTGATGCGGAAGAACCACTGCTCCATCATGCGCTGAATCACCGGCTGACCGGTCCGTTCGTCCTTCCCGTCTATCACCTGCTCGTTGGCGAGCACGGTTTGGAGGGTGGGCGACCAGTTGACCAGCGCCTCACCCCGATAGGCCAGGCCCGCTTCGTGCAGCCTGGAAAAGAACCATTCCGTCCAGCGGTAATACTCGGGCGTACAGGAAACCGCCTCCCGCTCCCAGTCGATCATGGTTCCCATCGACCGGAGCTGGCCTCGCATCCGTTCGATATTGGCGTAGGTCCACTTCCAGGGGTGGATGTTGTTCTGAACCGCGGCGTTCTCGGCCGGTAGGCCGAAGGCGTCGAAACCCATCGGGAACAACACGTTGTAGCCCTTCATGCGCAGGTAGCGGGCTCGGGCATCCGAGGGGGTCATGGCGTACCAGTGTCCGATGTGGAGGTCGCCGCTCGGATAGGGCAGCATGGTCAGGGCGTAGTGCTTGGGACGGTCCCAAGCCACCTGGGATCGGTAGAGGCCGGTCTCCTCCCAAACCTTCTGCCAGTGGGCCTCCACCTGACGATGGTCGTATCCGCGGGTTCTCTTGGTCACGTCTGCGATTCTATTCCACCCGTTCGGTTTTCCTGCCATCTACCCTTTGAGGCTATGCGTTCAAAGCCGGTGGTGGCGGTAACCACCTGGGAGAGGGATATGCGGGCGGTGCCCATGCTCGAGGATCGTATCCACAGCGTAGACCACCTGTATACCAGGGCAGTTCGGGAGGCCGGTGCCCTTCCGATGCTGGTAGGCCGGATGAAGCCGGAGGAGGCGGAAGCGATGATCGACCGGGTGGACGGGGTGGTGATAACCGGAGGCCCCGACCTTGACCCGGAGCTGTACGAACAGGAAATTACCGCCTCCGTGGAAATAAACCGCAAAAACGACGACCGTGACATCGCCCTGATTCTGGAGGCGAAGCGGCGGGATATGCCGCTGCTGGGGATATGTCGCGGCCTACAGGCCGTCAACGTAGCCCTGGGCGGCGAGCTCCACCAGCACTGCCTGTCGGAGGGACATCCCTACCATCCCGACCTCTCGTCCGACGATGAGGAGCGGGCGGCCTTTAGGCATGAGGTACGGTTAACCCCCGACTCCCGCCTCAGAGCCCTGTACGGAGCAGATAAACGATGGGTCAACTCCCTCCATCACCAGTCCATCTCCCGCCTGGCAGACGGCCTGGAAGTGGTGGCGAAAACCCCGGACGGAGAGATCGAAGCAGTCGAAAGCACCGAAAAATGGCCGATGCTCTCGGTCCAATGGCATCCAGAAAGAATGAAACCCGAAGCAGAGCAACCCCTTTTCAAAGGATTCGTAGACGACGCCGTCGCCTATTCACTCCGAACCTAAAGGATTCGCCGAATCCACTAACTCAACCGGGCCGGGGCGGTTGGGTGCGGAGAATGTCGCCTATAATCTCCGCACATTATGCGGCGATTATTTCTTTATGACCAGGCGGGGTGGCCGGAACTGAGGTGGGATCGTGGCCGGGTGGGGGAACTTCTGTCGGTGGTACGGTTTCAACAGGGGCGGCTGGTGGGTCGGATGCGGTACCTGGGTTTCGACCTGCAACAGGAGGCGGTGCTGGAGACCCTGACCCAAGATGTTCAGAAGACCAGCGCCATCGAGGGGGAACGGCTCGATATTCGCCAAGTACGTTCTTCGGTGGCGAGTCGTATGGGATTGGACGCGGGCGGGGTGAGGGTGGAGGAACGGGTTGATGGGGTGGTGGAGATGATGCTCGACGCCACCGGAAACTACGCCGAACCGCTGACCAGAGAGCGACTATGGGGCTGGCAGGCCGCCCTTTTCCCCTCCGGATATAGTGGCCTGAGCCGGATCACGGTGGGCAACTGGAGGGACGACAGTACCGGACCGATGCAGGTGGTTTCCGGCCCGTTGGGTCGGGAACGGGTGCACTATCAAGCCCCGCCCGCCGCTCGCCTGGAACACGAAATGGCAATGTTCCTGGATTGGCTCAACACCGACGAAAACGCCGATTGGGTTATCCGGTCCGCCCTGGCCCATCTCTGGTTCGTGACGATACATCCCTTCTCAGACGGCAACGGTCGGGTGGCGAGGGCTATCGCCGACCTGTCCTTGGCCCGCTCTGAACAGAGCCCGCAGCGCTTCTACAGCATGTCTGCGCAGACTGCGCGGAACGCAACGACTACTACCGAATCCTGGAACAGACCCAGGCCGGCACCACCGACATAACCGCCTGGATGACCTGGTTCCTGGGCTGCCTGGAAAGGGCCGTCAAATCCGCAGACACCCTGTTCGAAGGCGTTCTCACCCGAGCCAGGTTTTGGCGTAACGTCCGTCATCTCCCCCTTAACCATCGGCAACAGAAGGTTCTGACCTGCCTGCTCGACGGTTTCCAGGGAAAACTCACCACCTCCAAATGGGCCAAGCTGGCCAAATGTTCCCAAGACACCGCCCTGCGTGACATTACCTACCTGGTTGACCGGCAAATCCTGACCCGGGGGCCTGCCGGAGGCCGCAGCACCCATTACCAACTCGACCCCCGCCAACTACGGGAGCACAGAATATCGGGTGGAGCTGACGGGATTTGAACCCGTGACCTCTTGCATGCCATGCAAGCGCTCTGCCGGCTGAGCTACAGCCCCGTGTTTCCTTCAGTTTACCAACCTGGTTGGGCTAGCTATGAGAATTGCAGGTATCTACGGGTTCCCAGGGGATTCTCGGGGCGTCTCCCCAGAGCCGTTCCAGGGCGTAGAACCGGCGGGCATCCTCCATAAGGATGTGCACCGCCAGGTCGCCGTAGTCGGCCAGCACCCATTCGCAGGTGTCCAGGCCTTCGATGCGGAGCTTGCGGCGTCCGTGCCCGCGCAGCCGTTGGTCTACCTCTTCGATCATGGTGCTGATCCGGCGCTTGGAGGCACCGGTGGCGATCACGAATACGTCCACGATGCCGATCAGATCCGACATGTCAAGGATCACTACCTCGCTCCCCTTCTTGGCGTCGATGGCATCAGCCGCCACCTTGGCCAGGTCGGCCGGGCTGATTTCGACGTCTGTGGCGAGCTGTTCCTTGATGATTACCTTCCGGGTTGGCCGGGCTGAATCCAAGATGATAGCCCCGCCCGTCGGGGTGCTCTACTCATCCGAGATAGAGACGATGTTGTTGGATGTATTTTCTCACCTCCTCGGGGACCAAGAAGCGGAGGCTCTTTCCGGCGGCGGCCCGTTTGCGTAGGTAGGTGCCCGAGAGTTCCAGATGCGGAACATCCAGCCACCTCGCCCTGAGGTCTGGTACCTCATCCACCTGACTCCTACACACCCCCGGGCGGGGGGCTACCGCTACCTCCACCATCTTGAGTAGGTCATCGCTTCGATACCAGGATGATATCCGGGAGGCGGCATCCGCCCCCAGAATCAGGGTCAGATCGTGGTCGGCCGGCCCGGATACGGTGTCGAAGGTGTAGGTGGGGCCGGGGCGAACCACTTCTCGGTCGTCGCACTTCAGATAGGACACCGGATCGGTTGCCGCCTTGGTCATAGCCCAACGATGGTGGGCCGGACTGAGGTCGGTCCCTTGTTTCTGCCAGGGTATGCCCGCCGGTACCAGCCAAACCTCATCCAGGCCTAGTTGACGGTAGGCCGCCTCCGCAATCACCAGATGGACCAGATGGGGAGGGTCGAAGGTGCCTCCGAACAGACCGATACGCATTACCTCAGGCTACCCGTCATCTCACCACACCCCGGTCAAACGTAGCCCGGCCGAGGGAGGGCGGGCCAGGCAGCCCAGGATCGGCTCGGGATCGAGATAGGTACCGTCCAACCGAACCGAGAAATGCAGCCCGTCGTGTTCCGGGTGGGATCCGATGACCGCGATCACCGACCCGCGTCCCACCTGCTGTCCCTGATGAACGGTGAGGGTCTCCAGGTAGGAGTAGCTGGTCCTCAGCCCGCCCCCGTGGTCGATGGTCACCGTCAGATTATCCGTCACCTGCCCGGCGAAGACCACCCGTCCTGCGGCGGCGGCGTGTACCAACCCGTCCCGATCACCCTGGTAGTCGATCCCCCAATGTCCCTTATAGCCTGGCCCTGGGGCGAAGTCGGCGCTTATATATCCAGCGGACGGAGGGGACAACCCCACACAGGATCGGCCTGCCGACAGGTCACCCCGGGCTGCTCCGGCAATCAGTACCGGGCCGACCAGGCAGCCGATCAGAACTATCCGCCGCAGAATCATCATCGAACAAACTCCTCGCCTCCCGCCGCTCTTCGAAATTATCGGCGCACCCTGGTAACCGGTTATGAACGTAATCAAACTTCCAACCAATTTGGAGTTACCGATGGGTAACGTATCGCGAGTTTCGGGCGTCGGCTACCCCCTTGTTGGAACACTCGGTTCTTTTGAAGGTGAGCGCCCCCTCCGGATTAGTATTACCTTGAATCAAGCCGGAGTAAGAACCGTAGATGCGCATCGTTGTGGTGGGAGCGGGGGCGGTGGGAAGCTACATCGCCGAACGCCTGTCGATCGAGGGTCAGGATGTAGTGGTGATCGACATCGACCCCCGCCGAGCCGAAGAGCTGAGACAGCGTATCGACGCACTGGTCATCGTGGGTAACGGGGCCAGCAGCACCACCCTCGAAGAAGCCGATATCGGCCAGGCCCAGGTTCTGCTCGCCGTCACCTCCAGCGACGGTGCCAACATCATGGCCTGTCACACCGCCAAGAAAATGGGGGTGGAAAGGGCTATCGCCCGGGTGCAGGACACCGAACTACGGGTGGGCCTTGACGGGATCGGCGTTGACACGGTCATCGATCCGGTGGAAACGGCCGCCAAGGAGATAACCACCTTGGTGCTGGAATCCGGGCTCAGCGAGCTGATCGAGTTAGGAGATGGCCAACTCGCCCTGGTCGGAGGGACGGTCACCTCCGCCTCGCCTCTGGTGGGAGTGGCTCTGAAAAACGTACCCCCACGCCAAAATTTCAGCTGGTTGGCCATCGCCGTGGTTCGCAACGGTAAAACGGTGGTAGCGCATGGCGACACGATGGTGGAAGAAGGGGATCACCTGCTCCTGATGGTGAAGAAGAAAAACGTACACCGCGCCAAGGCGATGATCGGAATCCGCTACCAGGACATCCGCCGGGTTCTGATCATAGGAACTACCCGAGTGGCACAGCTCACCACCCGCACCTTGGTTAAGGCCGGCATGGAGGTGGTGGTGATCGACCCGGACGAGGCCCGATGCAGACAGGTGGCCGAAGCGATTTCCTCGGCGCTGGTCATCTCCGCCGATCCCACCGACCCGGCCGTTTTCAGCGAGCTCGACCTCAATCAGAACGACTCGGTGGTGGCCCTGACCGGGCTGGACTCGATGAACTTGATCCCCTGTCTGGTCGCCAAGGCGATGGGGGCCGCCACCACCATCAGCCGGGTCACCCGGATGAACTATGTGGGGCTGCTGGCCGGTATCGGGGTGGACACCACCGTATCCACGCGTCTGGCGGCGGCGGCGTCCATCCTGCAGTTCGTCCGGCGGGGTGAGGTCTTTTCGGTGACCACCTTCTCGGACACCGACGCCGAGGTGATCGAGTTGGAGGTGCAACCCGGATCTCAGGCGTTGGGTCGCTCCCTGCTGGAACTCCCCCTTCCCATCGGGATGGTGATCGGAGGAATGGTCCGAGGCGACATCGCCTTCGTCCCCTCCGGATCAACCACTATCGAAGCCCATGACATCCTGATCATCTTCACCGTTCCCGATGCCAGAGAAGCAGTAGAGTTGATGTTTGCGGCGTGAGTCACCGTCCGACTAAACCGACCCGCACTCCCCGGCTGCTGAGCCTGACCAGATCAGACCGATTCTTCGGGCTGCGGCAGGTTCCCATGCTGAGACGAGTGGCCTATGTGATCGGGGCGGTAGTAGTGGCAGCCGGATTGGCCATGCTGCCGGCGGCGGTCACCTCACTCATCTATGGCGAACGGGAAACGGCCGGGCTGATCACCTTGGCGGCGCTGATTACGGCGCTGGCCGGGTTGTTGAGCTGGCGAGGGGTGGGCCGTTCCGGAACCCTTACCACCAAGGAAGGGTTCGCCTCGGTGGGGCTGGCCTGGTTCGCCATGTCCATTTTCGGGATGCTCCCCTACCTGCTGACCGGCTCGATCGACAACCTCACCAACGCCTTCTTCGAAACTGTTTCCGGCTTCACCACCACCGGGGCTTCGCTGGTGTCCGACCCCTCCGAGCTGCCCCGGGGGATTATTATGTGGCGCTCTACTACCCAATGGCTGGGAGGTATGGGGGTGATCGTCCTGTCGCTGGCGGTTCTTCCGCTACTCGGTACCGGAGGAGTTCAGCTGGCCCGGGCCGAATCGCCCGGACCCGAACCGGATCGGCTCACCCCTCGGTTCCGCGAGACCGCCAAGCGCCTCTGGCTGCTCTATGCCCTGTTAACCCTGGTGGAAACCGGACTGCTTTGGGCGGGCGATATGACCCTTTTCGAAGCCATCAACCACTCCCTGACCACCATGTCCACCGGCGGGTTCGGAACCGAAGCCTCTTCCATCGACAGCTACAGCCCCTATGTGCAGTGGGTGGTGATCGGCTTCATGTTCTTGGCCGGAACCTCGTTCGCCCTGCACTTTCGGGCGGTTCAGAATCCGGGACAGTATCTGAAGAACACCGAGTTCCGACTGTTCGCCCTGGTTCTGGCGGTGGCAACGCTGATTATCGCCATCGGGATATGGGGCCAGGAGTCGGCGGCGGACACCATCCGCGATGCCTTGTTCACCGCCTTGGCCCTGGTGACCACCACCGGTTTCGCCACCGCCGATTTCGGTGCCTGGATTCCGGCCTTGCAGCTGTTTGTGGTGGGCCTGATGTTCATAGGAGGGATGGCCGGTTCAACCGCCGGAGGCATCAAGATATACCGGATGGGGGTTCTGGTTCGGGCCGCCTCCGCCGACCTCCGACGCCTGGTCTACCCCAGGGGTATTTTTGTGGTGCGATTCGGTGCCAATCGGGTCCACGAGCCGGTCATCGAGAGCGTCCAGTCGTTTTTCCTGTTTTTCATGTTCCTGTTTATGACCGGGACGTTTCTTCTGGGCGGGTTGGGGGCCGTCTTCGGACCGGAACTTGGCCTGGTGGAGGCCGCCTCCGCCACCGCCAGCGCGCTGGGAAACATCGGCCCGGCGCTGGGGGAAATGGGGCCTTCCGGCAACTACGCCGCTCTAACCCAGCCGGGCAAATGGCTGCTTTCTCTGCTGATGATCGCCGGTCGTCTGGAACTTTTCCCGGTTCTGCTGCTCTTCACCCGATCGCTGTGGCGCTGAGAAATTGGTTCATAATTCCTGGTAGATCAGGATGAGGTTTCCGCAGGTGTCATTGAAGACAGCGTGGATGACCGGACCGGCCGGGGTTGGTTCCATAGTGAACACCACCCCGAGCTTCTTCAGCCGCTCATACTCTTTATGAATGTCATCGACCGCAAACGCCGCATGCGGTATACCCTGTTCAAAGATCCCGTCCTGGTAGGCCTTGGCAACCGGGTTGTCGTTTGGTTCGAGTAACAGCTCGATGTCCTCGGGTCCTTCGGGGGAGACCACGGTCAGCCACTTAAACTCCCCCACCGGAAAGTCCTGCTTCTTGACGAACCCCAGAACCTCGGTGTAGAACCTGAGGGCCTGGTCCTGGTCGTTTACATGGATGCCGGCGAGTCGGATCTTCAACGGGTTACCCTGTCTTTCTACTCATCAAACCGAGTGGTATCGGTTTTGCACCCAAATATGGTAGCCAAGTCGGTCATAGCCCTCCCGCTGTCCATCTGTTGATGCGGGCGGCTTCAATCGACCAGCAAGACCACCATACGGTCGCGGTGGATAACCTCGGCGGTCTGTCCGGTGTCGGTGCTTCGCTTCCCGATCCGGCCCTTGATCTCCTCCGATCCCGAGCCGACCAGCCCCTTTCCGACCAGCTCCCCCGCCGGACTACGTACTTCTACCAAAGCCCCGGCCGCAAACTCGCCCTCCAGATGGGTGATCCCGACCGGCAATAAGGAGCTACCGCCGCTTACCAGTGCCCGGACCGCCCCCTGGTCGATCCGAAGGGTTCCGCTCGGTTGCTCTCCGAAGGCCAGCCACAGCTTCCAGGCCGACAGTTTGGTGCGTCCCGGCACCACGTAGGTTCCGGTGGGTTCGCCACGGATGATGGCTTCGATGACCTCCAGGCTGCCCGAGGGGGCTATGACGGTGGGAATACCCGACCAGGCCGCCATCCGGGCCGCCTTGACCTTGGTGCCGACCCCTCCCGACCCCACCGGCCCGGGCGCTCCCGATGCCACCTTATCCAGGATCGAATCACGATGCCTGACCAGTGGGATGGGCGCCCCTTCGCCGGAGCGTGGATCGGCCGTATAGAGGCCGTCGGTGTCGGTGAGCAGCACCAATAGACCCGCACTGACCAGGTGGGCAACAATCGCCGACAGCCGATCGTTGTCTCCCATCTTCCAACCGTGTATGGCTACCGTGTCGTTTTCGTTGACCACCGGCACAATGGAGTGCTCCAGCATGCGGTTCAGGGTGCCCCGGGCGTGAAGATATTGGGCTCGGGTCTGCAGGACGTCGACGGTTAACAACACCTGACCCACCTGTCGACCTGAAGAAGGCAGCACCCGGCTGTAGTAGGACATCAGCCGGGTCTGGCCTACCGCCGCCGCTACCTGCAGGTCGGTGGTGTCGGTCGGCCCCTTGGGAAGGGCAGCAGTACCCGCGGCGACGGCACCGGAGGAGACCAGTACGGCCGGGTGACCCGCCTTCCACAGGTAATCGACCTGTTCGGCTACCCGTTCGATGGCCGGTTGGTTGACGCTCCCGTCCGGATGGGTGAGGCTGGACGACCCCACTTTGAGCACGATCGGCAAACCCGGCGGCGGGGCCTGAGGGCGGTTGAGGTCACTCATCGCTCGGTACCGAGTACTCGAAGGTCAGGTCGCCTATCCGCACTTCATCACCTTCCCGGGCACCGGCTCTTCCCAAGGCCTCGTCGATGCCCAGCCGGGCTACCCGTCGAGACACCGCCAGAGCCGCCTCCGGTGAGGTTAGGTCGTTGACGGCCACGGCCCGTTCGGCGGCCCGACCGGTGACCACCCAGGTCGAACCCTCTCGGTCGACCGAGAAGCCGCCCTTCAGAGGTCGATGCAGAATATAGCCCTCATCCAGGTCGACGGATCTTTCTGCCTCGCCGACTGCGGTGGCGATCAGGCGGACCAGCTGGTTGATACCTTGGCCGGTTACGGAACTTACTTCGACCGGATCGGGGAGAGCCTCCCGCCGCGCCGGGGTGAGCAGGGTTTCAGGAAACAGGTCCCGCTTGGTGACCGCCACCACCTTCGGTCGGTCCAGGAGGTCGGCGTCGTGGGCGGCCAGCTCCCGCTTGAGCACCTCATACTGCTGTTCCGGTGATAGTTCCTGAAGGGTGGACGGGTCGAGCAGAAACACCATCACCCGCACCCGTTCGCAATGGCGAAGGAACCGATGGCCTAGCCCTTTCCCTTCTGATGCCCCCTCGATCAGACCAGGCACGTCCACCAACACAAAGGACGAATCGTCTATTTCTACCACCCCCAGGTTGGGGATCAGCGTGGTGAAGGGGTAGTCGCTTATCTTGGGGCGGGCGGCCGAGACCCGTGAAAGCAGGGTGGACTTGCCTGCATTAGGAAAGCCGACCAGGGCGGCGTCGGCGATCAGCTTTAGTTCCAGGGTGAACCAGCCGGCCTTTCCGTATTCGCCCTGCTCGCAGAAGGAGGGGGCCGGATTGGCCGCCGAGACCAGAGCGGCATTGCCTCGACCGCCTCGGCCGCCTTCCAACACCATCACCCGATGGTCTTCGGTGATCAGGTCGGCTATCAGAGAGTTGTCTTCGTCCAACACCATGGTGCCGGCCGGCACGCTCAGGGTCAGGTCGGAACCTTTACGTCCGTGACGGAGGTCGGCCTGGCCGTGGGTGCCGTGTTCCGCCATCCGATGGGGCCTGCGGCGGAAGTCCTGGAGGGTGGACATTTCCTGGTCCACGGTGAGGATCACGTTTCCTCCCGAACCGCCCGACCCTCCGGCCGGTTTACCATGAAGACGGCGACCCACCTGTCGAAACGAGACCGCTCCCGCCCCGCCGTTGCCGGAACGAAGACGAACCCGCACCCGGTCGATAAACATGGCCTGTCATCCCCTTACGATGCGGTGAGGTGCGCACCCTCCCGATATAAAACCGCGGGTTTTCCCCAGGATTTACCGGTCAGCAGACAGGACGCTTACCTTGCGGCGGCCACCCTGCCGGTGATACTTCACCCGACCGGCCGCTACGGCGAACAAAGTGTCGTCGCCGCCCCGGCGCACGTTGATCCCGGGATGGATCCTGGTGCCTCGCTGACGGACCAGGATGGTGCCCGGCTTGATCTCCTGTCCGTCGAACACCTTGGGACCGAGCCGCTTGGCGTGGGAATCGCGGCCGTTCTTGGTTGAGCCTCCGCCTTTGGTCTTGGACATCTAATCCTCCTTCCGGCTAGGGCCGACGTAGGTTACTTCAATGCGGGTGTGGTTTTGTCTATGACCCTGACGACGCCGATAGCCCGACTTGTTCTTGTACTTGAAAACTTCCACCTTTTTGCCCTTAACCCGGCCCAACACCTTGGCGGTTACCTCTAGATCCGACAGCTCATCGCGGGCGGTTATCACCCCGCCCTCGTCGTTAACCACCAGCAGCGGGGTGAAGCTCACCTGCTCCTCGGCGGTGTCGATTAGCTCCACATCCAGCCTGGTCCCCTCGGAAACCGTGGCCTGTTTACCTCCGGTGCGGATTATGGCGTACATACTCGGGTTGCAATCTTTCTTAGGGGTTAGCTTCTGGCAGAGCTGCTCTGCTTTAGACCGCTACTCGGGTGGTCAGCGGTTTGATGGGATCGCCGGAGGTGGCGGCGTACTCATGTAGCAGAAGGCCTCGTCCATAACAGGCCGGACACTCTTCGGAGAATGACTCTACCAGACCCTCGGAAACGTTTTTGCGAGTCATCTCCACCAGGCCCAGGCTGGAAACAGCGTGAACCTGGGTGGTGGTTTTGTCGGCGGCCAGAGCCGAACGCAACCGTTCCAGCACCGCTTCCCGATTCTTGGTGATCTCCATGTCGATGAAATCGATCACGATTATCCCGCCTATGTCCCTCAGGCGAAGCTGATGTCCGATCTCTTCGGCAGCCTCAAGGTTGTTGTGCAGGACGGTGTCCTCCAGGTTGCCTTCCCCGACATATTTACCGGTGTTGACGTCGATAACCGTCAGGGCTTCGGTTCGGTCGATCACCAGGTGCCCCCCGGACGGCAGCCACACTTTTTGGTCCAAGGCCCTTTTGATCTGGTCGTTGACCCGGAACCGGGAGAAAAGGCCCTGCTTGGAGCCCTGGTCCAGCTTCACCCGGGCCACCAGGTCGGGAGAGACTTCCTGTAGGTAGGTTCGGATCTCTTCGAAGGCATCAGGGTCATCGACCAGCAGGCGGCTGAAGTCATTGGTGAAATGCTCTCTCAGCACCCGGATAAGAAAGCTGGGTTCGCTATGGACCAGACGAGGGGCTTTACCTTTTTTGTCCTCTTCGATCTTCGCCCATTGGTCTTTAAGTCGAACAATGTCAGCCAGGATTTCCTCTCGGGAGGAACCGGCGGCGGCCGTCCGAACGATCAGTCCGAATCCGGCCAGAGGCTCGGTGCGGATTATCTTTCGAAGTCGGTTGCGCTCGGCCTCCGGCAGGCGGCGGGAAATGCCCAGCATCGAGGTCTTGGCGGACAAGACCAGGTGTCGCCCGGGCAGTGAAATCTGGCTGGTCAGACGGGGGCCTTTGCTGCCCATGGCGTCTTTTTCTATCTGGACCAGCATCTGATCGCCGGTACGAAGCTGACGTTCGATGCGCGGCCCTCTACCGGCGGTGCGGCGGCGGGCGTTGAGATCGCCGGCGTACAGGACACCGTCTTTTTTGTCACCGATGTCGATGAAGGCCGCCTCCAGACCGGGCAAAACCCGCCGGACCACCCCCATGTAAATGTTTCCGACCTTGGATTCCTGGTCGGAGCGGTGCACATAGTGTTCCACCAGTAGGGGGCCTTCCATCACCACGATCTGGGTCTGGTGGGGAAGAACCCGCACCAACATCTGACGCTTCCCGGCCGGGGGCAGTGGTACTGCCCGATCCATCCGGTGGTGGGGGCGTTTTTGATTACGGTTTCCACCCGATTGGCGTCCGCTCTGGCCCGTTCGGTTGGGGGTGGTTTTCGCCCCGCCCCGCTTAGCACCCTTCTTGGCCCGCCGGGCGGATCCCTTTTTTCTCTTGGACGGTTTGGTCGGTAGCTCTCGTACCTTCCTTACCGTGACGGTTCTACCACCTATCTTTGTGGTGGTTCTTTCTTCGGTCGAGTCTCCGCCGACCCCTCGGCGAACTACTTCGGCTTTTTTGGGCCGAAAAAACATTGCGAATATCTCCTTGATCCGAAGGGGCGGACGCGCCTGAGGAACCATAAACCGGCGATAACCCGGCAACGCGGTGTCCGGGAATAGCAGATAACCCGGTCTGATGTTCCTTCATGGCCTGCTCGGCCCCTTCTCTTAGCCTTGATTTGGCTGCTGATTTATTCGATGCCTTGGCGGACCGGTACTTAATGGCCCGGGCATCGGTGTTGCCGATATGAGCTAATCCGGCTCCAAAGCCGGTCAAGCTCCGTTTTGGCTTGCCCCTAAACATTTGGCGCATGATTCTCGGCATGAGCCTTCTCCACCCGATAGGTATTGTAGCACCTATGGTGGGTTAGGTGCGAGCATCACCAGAAATCGTTCGGTTCCCTTTCGCCAACCGGCGAACGTGACCTCCAGACGGAGTTGACGATCCCCAATCCGCCCGACATGGCGATCATGGCCGACCCTCCGGCGCTCATGAAAGGCAGCGGCAGTCCGGTAACCGGAACCAACCCTACGGTCATGCCGATATTGACGAACACGTGGAAGGATAGCAGGGAGGCCATGCCTACCGAGATCAACGTCCCGAACGCATTGGGCGATCCGATCGCCACGATCAGCACCCGCCAGATCAGAATGGCATAGGCCAGTATTACGGCCGCACTGCCGATAAATCCGAACTGCTCACCCACGGCGGTAAAGATAAAGTCGGTGGTCTGGGAGGGAATGAAGCTGAGCCGGGTCTGGGTGCCCTGGAACAAACCCCGTCCGAACAGCTGACCGGATCCGATCGCAATCTGGCTCTGGTTGAGGTTCCAGTTCACGCCCTGAAGATCGGCGGTCTGGTCGAAGAATCCGGACAGACGGTTGGCCTGGTAAGACCTGAGGATGTCCAGCTGGAACATGGCGAACGCCCCTACCACCCCTGCTACCCCCAGAACCAACATCTGTCGGATAGACGAGCGGGCCACAAAAAGCATCCCGATGGTGATGAAACCCACCACCAACATGGTGCCCAGATCCGGCTGCCGGAAAATCAGAAAACCGGGTAGGGCGGCGGCCAGGAGAGCTCTTCCCAGCCGTTTCCAGGTCAAAAGCCGACCGGCTTCGGGGGCTAGTAGGGCGGCCAGCACCACGATCAGGGCGACCTTGGCGAACTCCGAGGGCTGAAACTGGAACGGGCCCACCGGAATCCAGCGGGTGGCCCCCTTTTGCGGGGAGGCGAACAACACCAAAAACAGGGCCAGCATCAGGCATATGTAAATCGGAACCTGGAAACGCCGATAGAGCCGGTAATCGACCATCGAGCAGACCAGGTAGGTCACCAGTCCGGCCACGGCGAAAACGAGCTGCTTGCGCATGGCCGAGCCCGGATCTCCGGTCTCCTCATCCAACCGGATATAAGTTGACGAGTAGATCATCACCGACCCCAGCGCCATCAGCCCGGCGATGATCAAAAACATCAGTACATCGGGTACCGGTCGAGGACGATCCTCCAATATTCCGCCCACGCCGGATCGGGAACGGTCACCGAGCATCATCTCTATCGCTCCGTGTCCTCGCCGGGGGCGAGGGGGATGACTTCCTCGCCGAACAGGTATTGGAAAATGGCCCGAGCTGCGGGTGCCGCCACCGCCCCGCCGGAACCGCCCTCGTCGACCATTACCACCACCACCCACCGAGGGGAATCCATCGGTGCCATCCCGATAAACCAGGCGGTGGAGTCGTGGAACTGGCCCTCCTGATCCACAAAGGACTGTGCGGTGCCGGTCTTGCCTCCCACCAGATCGACCATCGGACCCATGTCCTGGAAGGCTCGCCGGGCGGTGCCGGAGCTGACTACGGCGGTCATATCCCGGCGAAGCGACTCCACCGTAGAAGGACTTATGTCCACGGTGCGAAGTAGACGGGGCCCCAAGGTGCGGATCCGTTCGCCCTCGGCGGTTTCAATCGCCTCGGCCACTCGGGGTTGGTATACGGACCCTCCATTCATAAGCGACGCATAGGCCACCGCCATCTGCAGAGGGGTGGTAACGATTGGTCCTTGACCTACCACCAGGTTCATGAGGTCGCCCCCCAGCCATCCCTCCTGCCTAACCCGCCAGGGCTGGTTTTCCTGCCACTCCTCGAATAATTGACGATTGCCCAAAATGCCTTCCTGTTCGAAAGGAAGATCCACCTGGGTGGGACGGCCCAGGCCGAGAGCGCTCGCCCACTCCTGGACGATTCCTTCCCGATCCGTGCGGGCGTAGCGGTCCCAGATCGACAGGGCCACCTCCCAGAAATAGATGTTGCAGGATCGTCTGAAGGCGTCGTGGAGGTTTTGGTCGCCGTCCGCCTCAGGGAAGGTCCAGTTTCTCCAGAGCAGCTGCGAGTCGTCCGTGAAATCGGCCGACAATCGGGCCGAGCACTCGATGGTCTCCTCCGGCGAGGAAACCCCCTCCGGGAAAATGGATTCCTCCATGGCGGTCACATAGGTGATGGTCTTAAAGGTGGAAGCCGGGGGCTTGAGGCCTTGGATGGCCAGGTTGTTGAAGGCTTGACGATCCGACAGCTCTTCGAAGGTTTCCACATCGATGCCCCCGACGAACCCTTCCGGCTCGAAGGTCGGATAGGAAGCCATGGCCCGGATAGCGCCGGTGTTGATCTCCATGACCAAGGCGGTGGATCGCTCCGTGGGGGGAGGAATCTCGTCCGGGTCGGTGATCTCCTGTTCCGCTTTGATGGCGTTGGAAAGGTCAACCGCCTCGATCAGGATCCGCTCCACCTCCCTTTGCAGATCGGCGTCGAGGGTGAGCCGAACCGTGGAACCGGGAACCGGGTCTACCGTCCCGATCAGCTCCAGGATGTTGCCTTCCGGATCAATCCGATAGGCGGTTTTCCCCGGGGTACCCTGCAGAAACGGGTCGTACTCCCGTTCTACCCCTAGTTTGCCGACCGGTGTGTCGATATACGGGGTGGTGAGGCGTTCCAGATCTTCCGGAGAAGGTAACCCCATATGCCCCAGAACATGGCCCATCAACGAGCTGTTCGGATAGCCTCGGATCGGTAGGGCACGAACCTCCACCCCGGGCAGGGTGGATCTTTGTTCCAAGATGAGGTAGGCGGTGTCGGCGTTTATCTCGAAGCCGATCAGGGAGGCCACCTGGCCGGAGGGAGTCCGTTCTACGGCCTGACGGACCTCGACCGGCGAAACATCCAGAATGGCCGCCAGCCTCTGGATGACCTCGTCTTCGACCTCCAACGGGAGAACGGCTCGGTCGATCTCGATAACCAGATTCGGCACCGAGGTGGCCAGCAGGAGCCCGTTACGATCGACTATGTCGCCGCGTCGGGCCGGGATAGGTTCCACGCTCACGATATTCTGGTCGGCTTCCCGAGCCCAGACCTCACCGGTGGCCAGCTGCACATACCAGAGCCGGAAGAACAGCAGGCTGAGCCCCACGGTAAAGATCACGGCGAGAACGCCTACCCGCCAGGAAAGGTTTCTGGGCTCCCGGATCGGTTGGGGTGGTTGCTCTCTCATGCGGCGTTCTTTCCGGGCCTACCGGTAGCCGGGATTACCCAGCCCGAGGTATAACCTGGAGGCAAGCGGAAGGGCGATCAGGGCTAGCAGGGCGTTGTAGATGGGTACCAGCACCAGGGTCCTCACCAGGTCGGGATTACCTAGGGTTCCTTCTCCGAAAAGCGTACCAACCAGGGCGTTGGTACCCAGCCCGACCAGGGTGACAAACCCGAGCAGTAACGCTTCAATCGGAAGGCCGTAGGAGAAGTACTCTCGGATCCTCACCGTTAGATAGGCGGCCACGGTGAAAGACAAGGCGCTTAGACCAAGGGGGGCCAACCCCAGCAGGTCGATCAGCAGACCTCCGACAAATCCAAACCCCACCGCCACCTCCGGTTGAAGCCATATCCCACCGAGAATCACGACCAAAAGAACCAGATCCGGGGCGGCCCCAAAGAGTTGGATGCTTTGTAAGGCGGTGACCTGCACCAACACGCTCCCCACCAGCAGGATTACCATTACCGATATTCGTAGGATCGGCATTACTGATCCGCTCCGTCCGGTTGGCCGGCGGGCGGGGGTGTCTCTCCATCTACCGGTTCGATGACCTCCTCCTGATCCTCTTCCAAGGGGGACGGGGCAGGTGGCCACGGGATAACCGCCACATATTCCACCTCATCAAGCTCTCCCAACGGCTCTACCCGGGCGGTGATGGTCCCGAAACGGGGGTCGGCGTCTTCGGCCACCAGCCCGACGCTCAAGCCTTTAGGGTAGGCATTGGAGTCCCCATAAGGCCCGAAGGTAACCAGCAGCTCTCCCGCTTCGACCGGCTGGTCGGCTTCCAGGATGGACAGCTCCAACGTTCCCGCACCGAGCCCTTTTACCACTCCGCGCCTCCCGTCCGCCAACCCTACCGTAACCGCCGGTGCCCGCCGGGAGGTGATCAAAACAATGGTTGCCCCGGTGGGTCCGGACTCGGAAACGACCCCCACCAGCCCGCCCTGACCATCGACCACCGGCTGGCCGGAATAGACCCCGTCGGAAGCCCCCTGGTTGATGGTGAGGGTGGGGTCAAGGGCACCTCCTCGACCGGTAACCTCGGCCGGAACCGCCAGACCGAACAGGTCGTCGCTAAGCCGGAGGGTCAGCAAGGTCTCCAGCTCCGAAAGCTCGGCTTGCAGATGGCCTACCTGGGCTACCTCCCGTTCCAGTATCCCGATCCGGTCTCGCAGGCGCTCGTTCTCCTCTCGGAGGCCGGCCAGGTTGGACAGGGCGTCGGAGAAATCCACAATCGGGTTAACCACCGTGTTGATAGCCGACTGCACCGGACCGGTTGCCCACTGGGCGAAGCTGCGTAGGTCGCTCCCGTATCCCCCGCTGGTGGAACGGATATCGATGGTCATGAGGGTTAGGGAGACCAGCAGCAGGGTGATAGCCACATAGGCCGACCGATCAGCCCGGGCCTTTCTGTCAGACAGTGGAGACCGTCTGGTGTATCTCTGAAGTCTGGGAGGAGCGATAATCTATGCCCCTTCGTCTAGGGGTGGTGAAAATGTTCTGGTCGACCGGAAAAACCACGTCCGATCGATTTCGTTGCCGGCTTCAGAACCGTCCCGAAGATTCGAGAACTCCGTGCAAGAGGTCGAACTGCTCGAGACACCTTCCCGACCCCACCACCACCGATTGGAGCGGGCGCTCGGCGATCTCTACCCGTAGACCCGTTTCGATCGCCACCCGATAATTCAATACCTTCAGCAAGGCCCCTCCGCCGGTGATCATGATTCCGACGTTCATCAGATCGGCCGCCAGCTCCGGTGGGGTGTTGTCCAAGGCGTAACGGATGGCATCGACAATGGTGGCCACCGGCTCTTCGATGGCGGCCCTGACCTCGGCCGCCGAAAGCAGGATGGTCTTCGGCAACCCCGCCTCCAGGTCCCGCCCCCGCACTTCGGCGCTGGGCTCGTTGTGATAGGGATAGGCCGATCCGATCGCCATCTTGATCTGCTCGGCGGTTCGGAGCCCGAGCAGAAGGTTGTGTTCTTTTTTAACCCATTCGATGATCCGTTCGTCCATGGCGTCGCCGCCTACCCGGACGCTCCTCGAAACCACCACTCCGCCCATGGCGATCACCGCCACCTCGGTGGTGCCTCCTCCGATGTCCACCACCATCGACCCGGTGGGCTCCTGGACAGGCATGTCGCAACCGATCGCCGCCGCCATGGGCTCGTCGATCGTGAAGGCGTTGCGGGCACCGGCATGGTAGGCGGCCTCTTCCACCGCCCGCCGCTCCACCCCGGTGATGCCGGAGGGCACGCAGATGACGATGCGGGGTTTGGCCCATCGGTTGCGGTGCACCTTTTTAATGAAGTAGCGCAGCATGCGTTCGGTGATGTCGAAGTCGGCGATCACCCCGTCACGCAGGGGGCGGATCGCCTCCACGTAGGAGGGGGTGCGGCCGATCATACGCTTGGCGTCCATGCCCACGGCCAGCGCCTCGTTGGTGTTGGTGTTGATAGCCACGACCGACGGCTCGTTCAGCAGAACACCTTGGTCCCGTACATAAACCAGCGTGTTGGCCGTCCCCAGGTCGATAGCCATGTCTTGGCCGGCGACCAGGAATAATCTATCGGGCATTTAGGTCGCGCTCCGGTAGAGGAAGGTTCATAGGCATTCTATATGACCGAACCGGCTACCAAACCAAAATATTTCCCACCGCCCAAGATTCAATCGAACCAGATAGCCAGCTCTCGGGCGGCGCTCGTCGGGCTGTCGGAACCGTGCACCAGGTTTTTCTGGACTTCCAGGCCGAAATCGCCTCGGATAGTGCCTGGTGGGGCCTCGACCGGGTTGGTAGCCCCGATCAGGGTGCGGGCTACGGCAACCGCCGACTCCCCCGACCATCGCATGGCCACTACCGGCCCGGAGGTGATGAAATCCAGAAGGCTTTGGTAGAAAGGTTTCCCCTCATGCTCCTGGTAGTGGACCGCTGCGATAGAGGGATCGGGCACCCTCATCTCCAGACGGCGTAGTTCCAGGCCTTTCCGCTCGAAACGGGATATCACCTCCCCAACCAGACCCCGCCGCACCCCGTCGGGCTTCACCATCACAAACGTTTCCTCATAGGCCATGATCCGAGCACCCTCCGCTTAACCCGATTTTCGTACCCTCTTATTGTTACCTGTCTACCCGATCAGGACAAGAAGAATTACGAATTGCCCGTGAGGTTTCTACCCGATCAGCGCCGTGCGGGCTTCGCCGGCCACATAGAAGGAGCCGGTTACCAGGATGGCATCCCCCGGTCGGCACCATTCTTCGGCCAACTCCACCGCCCGGGCCACCGGCACCATGCTGGTAACCGGAACACCTGGCAGGGCACTTCCCAGAAACCGCACCAGATCATCGGGAGCCATGGCCCGCTCCTGATCGACCGCCGTGGCGATAGCTCCGCTGACCAGTCCCTCCAACGGACACAGCATGTTTTGGACGTCCTTGTCACCGAAGGCACCTATCACCAGGTTCCAACCCACCGAAGGCAGCTCTTCTCGGATAGTCCGGGCCAAGGCTTGCATGGCCTGTGGATTATGGGCACCGTCCAAGACGGTCAGCGGGGACCTTCTGACCACCTCGAACCGGGCGGGAACCGTGGCCGAGGCCAGCGCGGCCTGAACCGAATCCGCCGGAAGCCCTCGGCCGAACAGCTCTTCCACTGCTGCTATCGCCACCGCTGAATTGGCGGCCTGATGCCGGCCGTGGAGCGGAACGTACAAATCTTCATAACGGTCGTAGATGCCTTCCAGGTCGAAGGACCAGCCCCCTACCGACATTCTTAGGTCCTCGATCCGGAAGTCCCGTCCGATAGTGTGTCTTAGCGCACCCGCCCGGTCGACGAACTCGTCCGCCAGTGCCGCCACCGGGTCGGAAAGATAACCGGTAACCAGCACCCCTCCTGGTTTGAGGATGGCCAGTTTCTCTCCGGCTATCTCGACCGGGGTCGATCCGAGATATCGGGTGTGGTCCAGGGCTATACCGGTTAGAACGGCCACCCCGGGGGCTAATACGTTGGTGGCATCGAGTCGGCCCCCCATCCCCACCTCGACGACCGCCGCATCGACGGACTGATTGGCGAAATGGGTGAAGGCGACCGCGGTGGTCAGCTCGAAATAGGTGGCCCTTTCTCCGGTTTCAGATTCGAGCAGGTCGACGAACGGGGCAACATCGGCCACCGCCTGGGCAAATTGTTCCGTAGTGGCTATCTCTCCCCATACCCGAAAGCGTTCCTCCACCGACCCGAGGTGTGGTGAGGTGTAGGTACCCGACTTCAACCCCATCCGGTCCAGCACTGCGGCGGCAATGGTGGTTACGGTGGTCTTGCCGTTGGTTCCGGTGACATGGATGGACGGGCAACGATCTTGCGGGGTGCCCATCAGCTCCAGCAACCGGTGGATCCGTTCCAGACCCGGCTTCCAACCCAGCTCAATATGACGGTCCAGATAGACGACCGCCTCTTGATAGTTCATTAAAACGGGGCGCTCCTGGTTAATCCGCCAGGCGGTGTCGAAAACGACGGATACGGGACATCATTTTCCGCACCCTCCTAATCCCTGGAGCTGGTCTTCCAGCTGTTCAATTCGGGATCGGGCCTCGGCCAACTTCTCTTCTTCCCGATCCACCACCTCTTGGGGAGCACGGGAGCGGAACGCCGGATTAGACAGTTTGGCAGCGGATTTTTGCAATTCAGACCGCACCTTTTGGAGGCGGCGGCTCAGGCGCTCCCGTTCGACCTCTGTGTCGATCACTCCTTGGACGGCTATATGGATCTCCACCGGTTCGGTGATGGCTCGTTGATAACCAGGGCCGGAGGGAGGTGCCCCCAACTCGACCTCCACATTCGCCAGGAAAGACAGCTGGGTATCCCACCATTCCTGCCAAACCCCGGATGGGTCGTGTACCACCGCCCGCAGGGCTTGGCTGATCGGCAGGCCGTGCGAGGAACGGAATCCCCGCAAACCTCGGATGATCTCCTGCAGGGCTTCCATGCCTTCCGGCAGCTGATAGTCGGGAACCTTCGGCCAGGGTGCCACGATCAACAATCCCTCCTCCACCAGGTGGCTGTAGAGCTCCTCGGTGACAAACGGGATAGCCGGATGGAAAAGTTTCAGCAGATCCCGCAGCACCACCCCCAGGGTCTGTCGAACCGATTCCGCTTCCGGGCTATCGGACGCCAGCACCGGCTTGGCCATCTCCAGATACCAGTCGAACACGTCCGACCAGGCAAAGTTGTACAAGAGCGAAAAGGCATCGGCCAGGCGATGCTGGTCATAGAGCCGGTCGAACCGTTCGGCTACCTCCCCGAGCCGGGCGAGCACCCATCCCGCTACCGGACCCGGATCCTCGGGATAACCACCCGCCGCCGGAACCGATCGGGGAGGCAGATGGATCAAGGCGAACCGGGTGGCATTCCAGAGCTTGTTGCCGAACCGCCGCGACGCATCCACCCATTTGACATCGAACGGGACGTCGTGGCCCGGGGAAGCGGCCTGCAACAGGCTTAGACGAAGGGCGTCCGCGCCGTACTGTTCGATCATCTCGATCGGGTCGACGATGTTGTTGAGGGATTTCGACATCTTGCGGCCGTCGGACGCTCGTACCAGACCGTGTATCACGATCTCGGAAAACGGTGCCTCCCCCACGAACTCCAGGCCCATCTTGAGCATGCGGGCCACCCAGAAAAAGATGATGTCGTAGCCGGTAACCAGCACCTGGGTGGGATAGAAGCGGGACAGATCGTCGGTAGGTTCGGGCCAACCCAGGGTGCTGAGCGGCCATAAGGCCGAGCTGAACCAGGTGTCGAGGACGTCTTCGTCGGGCTTCAGGTCGCCGGAACCGCACTGCGAGCATTGGGCGGGCCGGGCACGGTCCACCATGATCTGTCCATCGGCCGGACAGTGCCAGGCCGGGATGCGATGACCCCACCACAGCTGCCGGCTGATGCACCAGTCCTGCAGGTTCTCCATCCAGTGGAAGTAGTTACGTTCCCAGCGTTTGGGGACGAACCTGGCCTGGTCTACACGGACCGCATCCATGGCCGGTCCCACCAGCTCCTCCACCCGGACAAACCACTGATTGGACAGGAGCATCTCGATAGGAACCCCGCTGCGCGAACAATGCCCCACGGTGTGGAGGTGATCCTCGATTCGATCCAGATACCCACCTTTTCGAAGAGCTTCGATCACTTCGGTGCGGGCCTCGAATCTATCCAGCCCGGCGAAGTCACCGGCCGCGGCTTTCATCCGACCGTCCTCGCCGATCACCTGCAGTGGTGCCAGGCCGGTACGTATCGAGATTTCATGGTCAAGGGGATCGTGGGCGGGGGTGACCTTCACCGCCCCGGTCCCGAAGTCCGGATCAACCGCAGCATCGGCGACGATCGGTATCTCCCGCCCGACCAGCGGAAGACGCACCGTCCGGCCGATCCAGGCGCTATAGCGCTCATCGTCGGGATGAACCGCCACGCCGGTATCGCCCAGCATGGTTTCCGGTCGGGTGGTGGCGACCTGAATGCCCGACCCGTCCTCGGCATCAACAAAGGGGTAGGTGATGTAAACCAGCGACCCCTCCACCTCCTTGTAGTTGACCTCGATGTCGGAGATGGCGGTCATCAGGCCGGGCGACCAGTTGATTATCCGGTGGCCGCGGTAGATGTAGCCCCGTTCGTACAGGCTGACAAACACCTCTCGAACGGCCGCAGAAAGGCCTTCGTCCATGGTGAAACGCTCTCGTGACCAGTCGCAGGAATCGCCCAAGGCCCTCATCTGTCTGGTGATGGCCCCGCCCGAACGGCGTTTCCAATCCCAGACCTGGTCCACGAAGGCATCCCGCCCCAGCCCCTGGCGGGTCAAGCCTTCGGCGGCCAGCTCCCTTTCCACCACCATCTGGGTGGCTATCCCGGCGTGATCGGTGCCCGGTAGCCAGAGGGTGGAGTAACCCTGCATACGTTTGCGCCGGATGATGGCGTCCTGGATGGAATGGTCCAGGGCGTGGCCGATGTGAAGCACCCCCGTAACGTTGGGGGGCGGGATTACGATGCAGAACGCTTCCCCTTCCGGATGGAACTCGGGTCGGAAAGTGCCCGATTCCTCCCAGATCGGATACCAGCGCGACTCGACCGATCGAGGGTGGTAGCTTCCTTCAAGGGGGAGGTAGGTCATCGAAATATGCGGCTAGCGCACCCTCCTAGGTGGGCAGCACCCTCCTTTAAGCGCTCTTCTCGCGACGGTTCTCCAGGTCGCCGATAGAGAGCAAGGTGGGCCCGGTCTTTTCTTCCACTGTTTCCCGGCTGATCACCACCTGGCCGATGTCCGAACGGGAAGGAAGGTCGTACATGGTGTCGAGGAGTACCTCCTCCAAGATAGCCCGCAGTCCCCGAGCCCCGGTACCCCGCACCAGGGCCAGGTCGGCGATGGCCTCCAAGGCGTCTTGCTCGAAGACCAGCTCCGCATCGTCGAACTCGAAGATACGGGTGTACTGCTTGACCAGGGCATTGCGCGGCTCGGTGAGGATCCGTATCAGGGACTCCTTGTCCAAAGGATGGACGGTCGACACCATGGGAAGCCTGCCGATGAACTCGGGAATCAGGCCGTATTTCATCAGATCCTCGGGCATCACCTCGGGTAGGAAGTCCTCGGACCGGTCGAAGGAGTGGAGGTCGGCCCCAAAACCGACCACCTTGTTGCCGAGGCGACGGGAGATAACCTCGTCCAAACCGTCAAAAGCCCCGCCCGAGATGAACAGGATGTCGGTGGTGTCGATCTGGATGAAATCCTGATGGGGATGCTTGCGCCCGCCCTGGGGAGGAACCGAGGCCACCGTCCCTTCCAGGATCTTCAGGAGGGCCTGCTGGACACCTTCGCCCGATACGTCACGGGTGATGGAGGGGTTCTCGGCCTTGCGGGCAATCTTGTCCACCTCGTCGAGGTAGATGATGCCCTGTTCGGCCCGTTTGATGTCGAAATCGGCGGCTTGCAGCAGCTTTAAAAGGATGTTCTCCACGTCTTCGCCCACATATCCGGCCTCGGTCAGAGCGGTGGCGTCGGCGATGGCGAACGGAACATTGAGCATTCGGGCCAGGGTCTGGGCCAGCAGCGTCTTGCCGCATCCGGTAGGGCCGATCAGCAGAATATTGGCCTTGGCGATTTCCACGTCCTCTTGGCCAGGAGGGGTGGCCCTGACCCGCTTGTAGTGGTTGTAGACCGCCACCGAAAGGGTCTTCTTGGCCCGGTCCTGCCCGATTACGTAGTCGTCCAGGAAGGCGAACACCTCGGCCGGTTTCGGTAGTTCATCACTCCGCTCCGGCTCTCCGGCGATGTATTCGTCCTCCAGGATTTCGGTGCATAGCATCACGCACTCGTCACAGATATAGACCCCGGGTCCGGCGATGAGCTTTCTGACCTGCTTCTGGGAATGACCGCAGAAGCTGCACTTGAGCAGGTCGCTCCCGGTTTCGTACTTGATGGACACTTTTCTAGTTCTCTACCGCGGACAGCTCACGGCTGGTCAGTACCCCGTCCACGATCCCGTATTCCATGGCTTCTTCGGCCAGCATCCAAAAGTCCCGGTCGGTATCCTGGGACACCTTTTCGTAATCCTGGCCGGTGTGGCGAGCCAGGATCCGGTTGAGCTGTTCCCGCATCTGGACTATCAGGCGAGCCTGTATTTCGATGTCGGTGGCTTGTCCGCTCGCTCCCCCCTGAGGTTGGTGGAGCATGACCCGGGCATGGGGTAGGGCGAAACGCTTACCCTCGGTGCCGCCGGCCAGGATGACCGCCGCGGCCGAGGCCGCCATCCCGATGCACAGCGTGTTGACGTCGGGCTTGATGTACTGGATGGTGTCGTAGATGGCGAACAGGCTGGTGATAGACCCGCCCGGTGAGTTGATGTAGAGACTCACGTCCCGATCCGGGTCCTCGGACTCCAGGTGGAGGAGCTGGGCCATGACCAGGTTGGCAACGGCGTCGTCAATGGGGGTACCGAGAAAGATGATCCGATCCTTGAGCAGTCGGGAGTAGATATCGAAGGCCCGCTCTCCCCGACCGGTGGATTCGACCACCGTGGGGACGAGATAGTTGGTTATCGGAGAACCCGGCCTAAGACCGGGCTCAAAAGGCGTTGTTCTACTCACTTTTCTCCTTGCTCAACCTCGGCCTCGACGACCTCGGCCTCCACCGTTTCTTCCGTTGGTAATGGGGGAAACTCAAGATCGATCAGGGTACCGTCCTGATCGGTAGGCACCGCGCCCCGCATCAGGACGCCCATGACCTTGTTTTCCAGGATATCACTGTAGAGGCGGTTTACTATTGCATTGCCTCTTTCCCCACGAAAGAGATCGGGGCTCGGCTCATCCTGGTGAGCCTGGATCTGATTGATGATTTCCGCAACCTCTTGAGGTTCAACGGTAATCTCGGCCTGTTCGGCCACCGCCGAAAACAACACCCCCATTACCAGCCGCCTCTTGGCCTCGGATCGAAACTCCTCGGTCAGGGTTTCCTCGTCTACCTGGTCTTCTTCCAGGTAATCCTCGACGGAAAAGCCTTTCTCCTCCAGGTCGCGGCGAAAGCTGTCCCAGGTGCGGGCGGTACGGCTATCGACCAGGGCGGAAGGAATATCCACCTCGATTTCCTCCATCAATTCCGATAACAGTGCACCTCTAAACCGGGCCCTCATTGCGGACAGCCTTTCTTGGTTGAACCGGGTAAAGATCTGTTCCCTGATCTCGTCCAGCGTGGATTCGTAGTTTTCCATTGCCCACTCGTCGTTCAGTTCAGGAAGGTTTTTCTGGTGCACCTCGTCTATGGCCACCCGCACCTGGATTACCTCCCCCTCGGCTAGTCCAGGCACCTCATCGGGCAAAGCATCATCGGACAATGCCGACTCGAAGTCGACAACATCACCCGCCTCTTTACCCAGCAGGTTTTCGGTCAGGCCTTCGAATACCGAAAAGGTGCCCAGCTCGTACAGCAACCCGGTTGACGAAACTCTCTCCAAGGGAGCGTCGTCCTTGGAAGCAACAATGTCGACGGATACATAGTCTCCGGTTTGGGCGGGACGTTCCACCGCCTCCAACTCGGCGTGGAGTTCCCTTACCTGCTCCAGCTGTTCATCTACCAGCTCGTCGGAGGCCTCTTCGAGAACCTCTATGGCGATTTGACGGCCTACGTAGTGAGGTGGTTCCTCGATCGAAGGCCAGAGGCTCACTGAAATCTTGGCCTCGATCCCCTCCGATACTTCCAACAGGTCGTTTAGTTCCGGCCGGGTGGCGGGCTCAAGCCCGGTTTCCTCCCAGATCTCGGCCAGCCGCGTCCCCAGCAGGTCTTCGATCGCCTCATGGCGGATTCTCTCCCGCCCCACCACCCGCTCGACCATTCGCCTGGGTGCCTTACCGGGGCGAAATCCGTTGATATTCACGTTTTGGGCCAACCGGCGGGCGGCACGATTCTCGGCCTGATCAAGGGGATCTTTCTCGATGAGGATGGTGATAAGGCGCTCGAAATCGCTTACTTCGGTAATGGTGAAAGTCACCGGGCATCTCCAGCCGGTTCGGGTAAATGTAAAAAGGGTGCGGCCAAAAACGAGCCGGCACCAAGGGTGACCGAGGGGATTCGAACCCCCGACCTCCTGGACCACAACCAGGCGCTCTAACCAAGCTGAGCTACGGCCACCATGTTTACGGAGTCCGGGCAACTCTAGCCCGGGCTCTTGATTGTATTGATCCTGCCCGATCAAGGGTGGATCAGGGCGCGCCCCCGGAAGGATTCGAACCTTCGACCAAGAGCTTAGAAGGCTCCTGCTCTGTCCACTGAGCTACGGGGGCGGATCGCCGCCCCACACTCCCTTAGAGGTCGGTGAGGGCGCATCCCTCAGAGCGGGTGAAGGGAATCGAACCCTCACCACCAGCTTGGAAGGCTGGAGCTCTACCATTGAGCTACACCCGCAATTCAACACCCCATAATACCTACCCGACTGTCGGGTTTGAAGACCACCCCGACAATCCGCTAAACGGGCGGGATACCTTATTAGCCTCAGTATCCGCCTGTGTATAGGGTCGGGCTGGTCGGATTTGAACCGACGGCCTCCTGCTCCCAAAGCAGGCGCGCTAACCAAGCTGCGCCACAGCCCGAACTGGAGCCCACCTGGAGCTCTCTCTTGAGAAGATACTCTAACCCTACCCCCACCACTATCTCAGGATCATCCCTACCCGTAGCGGTCCTGATGGTTATGGCGATGCTACTTGCCGCCTGCTCAACCGGCGAATCTAACCAGACAAATGCATCAAACCAGGGAAACCCCACCTCCGCGCCCCCTCCCGGATCGCCCACAACGGCCACCTCGTCTCCCGGATCGTCCTCCACCGCCGCCGCCGTAGAATCTTCTACCTCGACAGATAGCCCTGACCCCACGGTTGCTCCGGAACCTGATCCCGAGATCGTGGAAACCACCCCACCCTCCTCTACCACCTCCACCACCCCGGTAAGGGACTGTTCTCCCGCCCTACCCGAGGGCTTTTCCGTAACCGCTACCAATCCTCTATATACCTCGATCGAGGTGTCGGAAGCCGGGTTCCCATGTGCAGAGGAGGTGGGTCTGGCCTTCGCTACCAACCCGGCGGCCATCGCCTCCCTGTCCGCACTCGACTTCCAAGGCCCGCTGCTCCTGGTCGGGCAATGGTTCGATGATCGACTGTTAAACGAGCTGGTCAGGCTGGCCCCGACTCGGCTTATCACCTCCGGCATCGACGAAGCCCTCCTCCGGCCCGCCCTTTCCGACCTCGGCCTCGATCCGGTGATCTTGGATGTGGCGACGGATCCGAAGAACACGGTTTCCTTCCGAAACGCCGACTACCGCCGGGTTTGGCTGGTCGATCACCAAGAGAAGGTTGAGTCGCTCACCGCCATGGCCCACCAGGTCGGGGTGGGGGTGATTCCGGTGACCGGAGACCTGCGCGCTCTTCCCGAGCCATACCGATCGGCCATCAAGGGGGCGGACACGGTTGAATCGCTGTCGGATTTCGGGGAAGACCACTTCTGGCAACTCGAGGTGGTACGTCAAGCGGAAGAAATCCCCGGCGGCGGCCTTTTGATGTTCGACTCCGGCCTGGATCGGCGTCTGGTAGCCCTATATGGCCATCCGATCACTTCCGCTCTGGGCGTTCTGGGAGAACAGGACGCCGAGCAGGGGATCGAGCGGCTCCGGTCGGTCAGCGAGGGCTACGAAGCGGACGGGTACGTGGTGCTACCCACCTTCGAGATTATCGCCACGGTCGCCTCGGCGGGTGCGGGAGGTGACGGCAACTACTCGAACGAAACCGCCCGCGATGTGCTCCGGCCTTGGATCGAAACCGCCGCCGACAACGGGATCTATGTGGTACTCGACCTTCAGCCGGGACGGACCGACTTCCTCTCCCAGGCCAAGCTCTACGAGGAGTTCCTACGCCTTCCTCATGTGGGGCTGGCACTGGATCCGGAGTGGCGTCTCAAGCCCGACCAGGTTCATCTGCGCCAGATCGGGACGGTGGATGCTTCCGAGGTCAACCAGGTGGTGGATTGGCTGGCCGGGATAGTAAGGGAGGAGGTGCTACCCCAGAAACTCCTGATCGTCCACCAGTTCCGCTTCTCTATGATCACCAACCGCTCCCAGATCAAAACCCCGCCGGAGCTGGCCGTGCTTATCCAGATGGACGGACAGGGAAGCCTCGGTTCCAAATACAACACCTGGAACGCCCTGACCAACGAGCCGGACGCCGACCAATTCCACTGGGGATGGAAGAACTTCTACGACGAGGACTCCCCCACCCCCACCCCGGATATTGTTCTTGACCTCGTCCCCCTACCGGTTTTCGTCTCCTACCAGTAGAGCCGACCGGTGCGGGTGGAGGGACTCGAACCCCCACGGGCTAAGCCCACCAGGACCTAAACCTGGCGCGTCTACCTTTCCGCCACACCCGCCGCCTCAAAAGCAAGCAATCATTCTAACCTTAGGGATTACTCATTTCGGCAAAGGACAAGGGCGACGATTTTGAGGGAACCTTCCTACGACTTCGTGATAGTGGGCGGAGAATCGGCCGGATGCGTATTGGCCAATCGGCTGAGCGCTGCACCCGCCAACTAGAGGGGTTGTTAAGTGGGCTTCTGCTATGCGCCTGAGCCGAAAACGCCAGGCTTTCGTTGATAAAGGCTAGAGTGCTTGCTACAGTTACACCCGGTAAAGGAAAACCTGACGGGCGGCCGCAATTTTAAGGAGAGTGCAATGAATACATATCGAACGATTTCACCGAGGAAGGTGTTGGTGGCGTTCTGCGCCATGGCGGTCGCGGTGGCTACATTAACCGTCGGGGGGGGGGGGCGGGGGGGGGGGGGGGGGGGGTGGGGGGGGGGGGGGGG
>VXMP01000020.1 GCA_009841075.1 Acidimicrobiia bacterium
CCTCTGCTTTTTTCATCATCACATAGCCATCCACCGGCTCGGCCACCAAATCGACCCCCACAGCCCACCCCACCGACGAAGACTCCTACCACCAGAAAACTGGACCGGATACCGACACCCCACCAACCGCATATACCGAGACCAATACCAACAACAAGAACACGCCCGCCAGGTATACCTCAAAAAATACAAGTCAAAGAAAACCGAAAACACCGAAACCGACAAAGACCCACCCCACCCCGGCGGCTAAACCTCGACGATTGCCCTCCTCTTTATGCGGCTTTCGGGCAGGGGTGCATCTGGGATACCTGGGTATCCTTATCCTTGGCAACGAACTGAAAGAAGAGCACATGAGGTCAGACCATGCTTGATACCAACCCGGTGGTGGTAGTCGGCGCGGCGCGCACGGCAATCGGGACCTATGGTGGTTCGCTGAGCGGTATCGACTCCTACAAGTTGGGGGCGGTCACCATCAAAGAGTCGTTGCTTCGGGCAAATGTCGAGGCGGACGAAGTGGATGAAGTGGTGATGGGTCAGATCGGCCAGGTAGGGCCGGACGCCTACAACGCCCGGCGTTGCGCTCTGGAGGCCGGGCTTCCCTCCACGACCACCGCCATGAACGTCAACCGGCTGTGCTCCTCGGGCCTGCAGGCCGTTATCACCGGTGCCCAGCAGATCATGACCGGTTCGGCTGAGGTGGTAGTCGCCGGAGGCAACGAGAACATGAGCAGTCAGCCGTTCCTTGATTACCAGGCCCGGGACGGCAAGCGGCTGGGGAACCGCCGATCCATCGACGGAACCCTGTCGCTGGTAACCGACCCCTTCGGCGGCTACCCCATGGGGGTGACCGCCGAGCGAGTGGCCGAGCGCTTCGGCGTGAGTCGGGAGGCGCAGGACCGATTCGCCGCCGAAAGCCAGTATCGGGCGGCGGTCGCTATCAAAGACGGTCACTTCACCGACCAGATCGTGGGGGTGGATCTACCCAAGGACGAACCCTTCCTGGTCGATGAACATCCCCGGCCGAACACAACGGCAGAAAGTCTGGCCAGGCTGCGGGCGGTGTTCGTCAAGGACGGAACGGTCACTGCAGGTAACTCATCCGGCATCAACGACGGTGCCGCCTCGGTGGTGCTGATGAGCGAGAAAGAGGCCCACGCCCGAGGGAAAACTCCCCTCCTTCGTTTGGTGGCCTGGGCGGTCAGCGGCATCGACCCGGAGATCATGGGCTATGCGCCGGCTCTCGCCATCCCGAAGGTGCTAAACAAGGCCGGTCTCACCCTTGACGACATTGATCTGGTGGAGCTCAACGAAGCCTTCGCCGCCCAGGCGGTGGCCGTGATCCGAGACGCCGGCCTTGACCCGGAAAAGACCAACGTGGACGGCGGTGCCATCGCCCTGGGCCATCCGGTTGGAGCCACCGGAACCATCCTCACCATTAAGTTGCTTAAAGCCCTGGAGCGGACCGATGGCCGCCGTGGGATAGTGACCATGTGCATCGGCGGCGGTCAGGGTCTGGCGGCCATCTTCGAACGCCCTTGACCGCAACCACCGGCCCGACCATCAGGTGCTACATCAAAGCTGGTCGATCAGATCCTCCAGTGCCTCCACCAAACCGTTCAGGTGGGCGGATGTCATAGGGGTTGACAGGCAACCCATTCCCCGAGGTGCCAGGAAAAATCCACGGTTCATCAGGCCGAGATGCAGTAACTCGGCCAATACCGGGTCGGCGCGGCGTATCGCCCGGTTGTCTTTGATTTCCTCATCCAAAGCCCAAATGTTGAATAGTGATCCGATTCCGGTAACCCGGGCGGGCAGCGGAGATGACCGGAGTACCTGGTTTAGCCGATCCCTCAGTTGATCGCCCTTACCATTCAGGTCGTCTATTACTTCTGCGGTGAGAGTCTCCAGCGTTGCTATCCCCGCTACGGCGCTGACCGGATTTCCGTTGAAGGTTCCACCCCAGGCGATGGTTCCTTTAGTGGGATGTAGCAGGCTCATCACGTCTTCTCGGCCTCCGAAGGCACCGATCGGAAACCCACCTCCGATGATTTTGCCGAACGTGGTCAGGTCGGGGATGACCTCATATGATGCACCCGCTCCTCCCCATCCCAAACGGAAGGTGATCACCTCGTCGAAGATGAGCAGCGCTCCCATTTCGGCAGTTTTGGTTCTAAGGAAATCAAGATACTCAGGGTCGGCGGGGATGGTTCCGCCCGCCCCTAAGACCGGTTCCACTATTACTGCCGCCAAGGAAGAACCGGCGTGGTCGATCAACTTTTCGGAGTCGGAGATGCTGTTGTATGGAAGGGTGACCATCAGTTGGTTGATCGGGTCAGGTATCCCGGCTGCGGGGACGGCGGTGTAATCGTGGGTGCCATGGAAACTGCCCTCACAGCGTGCCACGATGGGCCGGTCGGTAAAAGCCCTGGCCAGCCGCATCGCCGCCATGGTGGCCTCGGTTCCGGAGTTGGTGAAACGGATTTGTTCGACTGATTCGACCCGATTCACCAGCACCTCGGCCAGGTGTAGTTCGTGTTCGGTCGGAGAGGAGAAGGCGGTGCCGGAAGAGGCTACCTCCCTGGCCCGGGACAGAACCTCGGGGTGGGCGTGGCCGAGAATCAGGGAGGTGTAGTTGTTGAGGTAGTCCACCCTCCGATTGCCGTCGCTGTCTACGATCTCGGCACCTGCTCCGGCCCGCAAAACCGGGGGATAGGGGGCGAAGAAGGTGGTGGTACGGGTGGTCCCGCCGGGGAAAACCGCCGAGGCCCGTTGGGCTATTTCCATAGATCGAGGATTGCGGGCTATGTATTCACGGCTCACGCGCCGAAGAGGTCCCTCAAAGGGGGAGTCGGATGCCAAACTGTCTCCTGAGGATGGGTGCCGATGAGACTAGTGCCCGATTCGGTTCGCACTGTCAGAAGTTACCGTTCATCTGGGCTCTCAGATCGCTCGCTGCCTCTGGAGTTCCCCCCGCTGGCCGGACATTTCCGCATTGTGCGTGTTTGGTGCCCGATAATGGGTTCACGCGTGCAGGAAAGGAGGGTTTTGTTGGAAGGGAAACGGAGAAGACGTAGGTTTTCTGATGAGTTCAAACGAGACGCGGTGGAGATTGTCCGTTCGTCTGGTCGCTCGGTTCGTCAGGTTGCCGGGGAGTTGGGTATTTATGATTCGACTTTGGGTAACTGGGTTCGTCAGGATCAGATCAACCGGGGCGAACGGGAGGGTTTGACTTCTGATGAGAGGGAACGGCTTGGTGAGCTGGAGCGTGAGTGGAGTTCCCCCGGTGCCTAAAGTTCAAAGCGTCACCAACAACCCCATCAACCTAAAGATTCACCGCACCACCAGCAACATCCGCAGCCTAAAGGTTCTTAACAAAAGTTATCTTAAGCTGGGAAAACACGCACGGAATCGCAAAATCTGCACACGCCGCCCAGCTTCGCTGGGTTCCCCGCCCCCGCCGCACACCACCTGATTCGGAGCGTGGTCAGCCATGCCCGGACTGAAGCCGGGAGACT
>VXMP01000058.1 GCA_009841075.1 Acidimicrobiia bacterium
GTCAGGGGGTGGGTTGTTGCGGGCCACCGGGGCGGGTGGGACGCTGGATTGCTCCCCACCGCCACCCCAGCTGCCTCCGCGCGGAATGCGGGTAACCGAGGCGGTGGCGTACCGGAGGCTGGGGGCGACCTCGTCCACTGTTATTTCCACCATGGATCTCCTATCTCCCTCGGAGGTTTCCCAAGAATGCTGCCTTAGGCGACCGGTTACCACCACCCTGGTGCCCTTGCGCAGCGACTCGGAAACGTTTTCCGCCATTTGCTGCCAGCAGGTGGCGTTGAAAAAGCTGGTCTCGCCGTCTTCCCACTGGTTGGTCTCCCGGTTGAAAACACCTCTGTTGACGGCGATGCTCAGCTTGGCCATCGCCACCCCGTTGGGCGTGAACCTCATCTCCGGGTCCTGGGTCAGATTTCCTACAATGGTTACCGTGTTGGTCGGCATTTTTCTCCCATCTTGGTATTTGTCTTTGGTTTCTTTCGTCCATTACACCATGACCGGGGGACATCCGGCCTCGAACAGGAGCTAGATGGGGAAGGAGCTCAGATTCATTGATCCGACTCGTCGCCGCCGGATTGATCGTGACCAGGGCGGGCGTCGGGCCGGATGATTTTGTGGCGCAACACGGCATCGGATAAAGAGAGGGCTCGGTCAAGGGCGGTGACATGGTGGGGTTCACCGTTGAAGGTGATCACCGTGTAATAGCCCTCTCGGACCTTGTCGATCTCGTAGGCGAGCCGGCGCTTACCCCAGAAATCGATTTCGATAACCGAGGCTTCGGCGTCTTCAAGGAAACCCTTGAGAACCCGTGACTCGTTTTCGGCGTCGGCCGGGGCCAACTCCGGTCTGTGAATGGTCATCAGCTCATAGGTGCGCATGGGAGCGCATCACCTCCTTCGGACATCCGGGCGTTTTCGACCGGAAGGCACCTTGATCGGCGCAGGGGACTCGGTTTAGAAGCTGCATGCTAGATATTGTGCAAGCTCTTCGGGAAATAGTCTAGAGGGTTGTTGGGAGTTTTTCCGAATGTTCAAAACCACATCCCCGGCCCTGCTCAAGCGGGTGGGGTGATCGTCACCTCGAATAGGGTAGGCCAGAACTTTCCGGTCAGGTAGAAGCTGCCGGTCTCCGGGTCGTAGGCGATGCCGTTCAACACGTCTATACCCTCGGTCGAGGGAAGGAGACCGCGCAGCGACGAGGCGTCGACCCGACCCACTACCTGTCCGGTAGTCGGGTTGATGACCACGATCAGGTCGGTCATCCAGACGTTGGCATAGACCAGATCACCCACACATTCCAGCTCGTTGAGGTTGGAGATCGGTACTCCCTCAATGAGCACCTCAACCTCACCCACTATCTCAAAGGTATCCGGATCTCGAAAGGTCAGCCAAGATGATCCGTCGCTCATGACGAGAATCGGGTCGGGCGAAGAGGACTGCTTGGCGCACAACCCCCACCCTTCCCCCTCGTATGAGAAGGCGTTGATCGGTTCCAGGGTTTCGGCATCCCAGACCAGGGCGGTTTCCTCTTTCCAGGTGAGCTGGATAAGCCGATCACCCACCAACTCCAAACCCTCACCGAAAAAACGCCCGTCCAGCGGCCGGAAAAGCAACACACCGCCGGTAGCCGGATCAACGATCCTCATCGAAGATCGGTTATAGAGTCCGGTGCTTTCGTAGAACAGTCCGTCCCGTAACACCAGGCCTTGGGTGAAGGCCAGGGGATCGTGGGGAAGGGATCCGAGGACAGTCAATGTCATGTCAACAAGACCTGCGGTTTCGGGTGCCTCCTCAACTACCGGTGCGGTACTTGTCGTCGAGAGCAAAGTGGTCGAGGAAAGAGTGGTCGAAGGGGGCTCGGTGGTTGCGACAGTCAGGGAGGTGCTTGCGGAAGTGGTGGCTACCGACCGGGTTTCGGCCGGGGAGGTGGTGCCTTGGTCAGATAGGGTACCGGCAGCGGACGAGCCGGAGATTGGATTAGAGGTGGTCGGGTCCGACACAGAAGAGGACGAAGTAGGCGAATCGAAGGTGGGCGGGGTGGTGATCGGGGCGGCAACAGATGCGGGCTCGGTAGTGGTAGTAGGGGCGGCAACAGGCACGGTCTGATCGGGCGAAGGGTCTTCCTGATCAACGCAGGACGACAGGAGCGAGCCGAGCCAAACGACACCTACCAGAAAAATCCACCCGTAACTGACCGGCCTTCTCACCACCCTCTTACGTTAAACGGGCCGATCAAATGACCGGGTGGCTACCTACTCAGGTCAGGATTACGGTATTTTTCGGGTTTAAACCACCTGCTCGGAAGGTAGCCTCCATTGACCACACGCCTAACCGCCGGATTTGCAGCGATCATCCTGTTGATGGTCTCGTGTTCCGGCCCGGACTCCTCTCCTCCCGACCGGGTTGATCTGTTGGTGGCCGCCGCCTCGTCCTTGACCGATGCGTTCGGTGCCATCGAAGCCGCCTTCGAAATCGAGCACCCGGAAATCGATGTGGTGCTCAACCTGGCAGGCAGCTCGCTGCTCCGAGAGCAGATCCGGGCCGGGGCGCCGGTCGACTTATTCGCGTCGGCCCATCCGGAAATAATGGATACCCTGGTCGAATCCGGTCTTGTAGAAGGCACCGGTCCGGTTTTTGCCCGCAATGCCCTGGCGCTGGCCGTTCCCGAAGGTAATCCCGCCGGGGTTACCGGCCTCGGTGATCTGGCCAGACCCGAGCTGTTGGTGGGGATCTGCGCCGAAACTGCACCCTGTGGCCGTTATAGCCGTCGGGTTATGCAGTCGGCGGGGGTCATCGCCCAACCTGATACCGAGGCACCCAACGTCCGGGCGTTGGTAACCCGGTTGGAACAGGGCGAATTGGATGTGGGCCTGGTCTACGCCACCGATATTCAGGCGAGGGACGGCCTATGGTCCATTGCCATCCCGCCCGAATATAACGTGATCGCCGAATATACGATTTCGATAGTATCCAATTCTTCCCTACCGGAACAGGCGGCTGTATTCGTGAGCTACGTTCTTTCAGATTCCGGCCGCGCCATACTCGATCAATACGGGTTTCTGCCCCCCTTAGGTGAGGATGCTTCCCGGCCGTGAGAGGATTTCGGAAGGTATTACCGGTCGCTGATCCTGATATGGTGTCTTCCCCCTACCCACCCCGTTGGTTAGATGCCCGCTGAACGGCCCACCCGCTCTCGTGGGCCCGCCCTCCCGGCCTTCCTGCTGCTCCCGGCCGGGCTGGGGGAGGTTTT
>VXMP01000077.1 GCA_009841075.1 Acidimicrobiia bacterium
GCTTCAGTCCGGGCATGGCTGACCACGCTCCTTCTTCGGCGGCGGTGGCGGGGGCGGGGGCCCGGCGTAGCCGGGCGAGGTGGGCCGTTTGCGTTCTCAGGAAGGTTTCCCCAGCTTGTGGGGCTTTCCTTGCCAAGGTTTAAAAAGTTCCGTAGGTAAATATTTGACCCGAAAACCTTTAGGGTCGTTGTCCGTAACGAGCGTCGGCTCGGGCTCGGGCCTTGGCGGCCTCTTCCTCCCGGTTTTTGGGTGGTGCCCTGGTGACCAATCCGTCGACCAGGCTTCTCGTCTCCCGCGGGATCGCCTCCACCGCCTTTTCAAAAACCTCCTGGTTAAGGCGGGAAGGTCGGGTAGAACCGGAAATCTTCCTGACGAACTGGAGGGCGGCCGCCCGGACTTCCTCGTCGGTGGCGAGCGGATCGTAGTTATGCAAGGTTCGAATACTGCGGCACATGGGCTTGGAGGCTACCCGGCTGGGGAGGGTGTTGAAAAATATCCGGTTGACCCGCTTAGCAGGAAACAAAACCCCAGTTAGGCGAAATGGCGGGTCAAGCATCCCCATCTTTTTTCAGCACCCCTCCTGGGAGGTGTATCGTTTAGGCATTATGGGAACCACCTACCAACGAATACTGGGCCTGCGCGCCATCCGCCGATACTCAGAACGGTCCCTAGAGGCCGCCGACCTCCGTCAGGTGCTGGAGGCGGCCCGTTGGACAGGAAGCGCCAAGAACCGCCAAAACTGGTCGATCGTGGTGGTAGACGATCCGGATCAGCTGGCGCGGCTCAAGGAATGCGCCGGATTCGGAGGGCCTTTATCGGCCGCACCCGTGGCGCTGGCCCTGGTACAGGAAGGTGCCGCCTACGAGTTCGACATCGGACGGATGGCCCAGAACATCATGCTGGCCGCCGACGACCTCGGCCTGGTCTCTTGTCCGGTTACCCTGCATAAGAACGAGGAAGCCCGCCAAGTACTGGGAATCCCCGAGGGCCGCCACTGCCGGTACGCCATCGCGCTGGGTTACCCGGGTCCCGCTTCGCAACCCGCCCGAGCAGGAGGGCGTAAACCGCTGGAAGAAATCGTCCATCGAAACCGCTACGGCGGATAGGCGTTCACCCCGACCTGCTTACTTCGTTGTCTTCTTCTTTGTTAACCGAAGCCCAGGCCTGCCTCAGCCGGACCATCACCCTCCGCCGTCGACTTCATCGCCACCCCGAACCCGGCCTCCACCTGCCCGTAACCCTGGCGACCGTTTTGGAGGAGCTGGCCGACCTGGCCGTGGAGATCAACCTTCACGAAACCAGCAGCGGGCTGGCAGTGGTGTTGAGAGGAGCCGAGCCCGGACCGACCATCCTCCTGCGCGGGGATATGGATGCCCTGCCGATTACCGAGGCATCGGGATTGGATTTCGCCAGCGAGAACCTCGGCTACATGCACGCCTGTGGACACGATCTACACACCGCCATGCTGGCCGGTGCCGTTCGTCTGCTGGCCGCCCACCGGAACCGCCTTAAAGGAGACGTACTGTTCATGTTCCAGCCGGGAGAGGAGGGGTTCTTCGGTGCCCGGTTCATGCTAGAGGAAGGGCTCCTGGAAACCACCGGCCAAACTCCCACGGGTGCCTTCGCCCTGCATGTGTCGAATCTTTATCCCTCCGGTGAGGTTTGGTTCCGGTCGGGCCCGCAAATGGCCGCCACCGACGAGGTTTCGATCACGCTGAAAGGCCGGGGTGGTCACGCCGCCTTTCCCCATCTTGCCCTTGATCCGGTGCCGGCCGCCGCCCAGATAATCATGGGGGTCGAAACCGCCGTCACCCGCCGCGTCAACGTCTTCCAACCGGGCGTTATAACCTTCGCCTGCCTCAAGGCGGGCGACGCCCACAACGTAATACCTGATCAGGCTCGACTATTGGGGACGATAAGAGCGTTTTCCGATGACACCCGGGCCGAGCTTCACTCCATCATCCGTCGGGTGTCTTCCAACGTGGCCGCCGCCCATGAGCTGACCGCCCGGGTGGAGTTCGGAACCGGATATCCGGCCACTATCAACCATCCCGACTTCAGCGTTTTTGTCCGTTCCGTTGCCCGCCAAACCCTGGGGGAGGCAAGAGTCGGAAAACCTCCCTGGCCGTCGATGGGGGGAGAGGACTTCTCGTTCGTTCTAAATCAGGTCCCTGGAACTATGGCCTATCTGGGCGCCTGCCCTCCAGGAGGTACGCCCGGCCAGGTTCCCGGCAACCATTCCAATCGGGTTATATTTGACGAGCAGGCTATGGTCGCCGGAATCGCCCTTTACTCCGCCGTTGCCCTGGCCCACTGCCGATAGAGAGTGAGCGGAATCCCGCCGCAGGACCCCTGTTTTGACCGCTAAAACTGTTATAGACGAAGCTCGCCAACCCGAACACAAGGTCTTGGGACACGGCTTCTCCTTGATGGCGGAGCAGATTAGAAGGGCACCTAAGGAGTTCGCCCTGGGTTTCGCCTTCACTACGGTCCATTCTTTGGCGACCATCGCCTTCTCCTACGGAGTGGGCTGGACAACCGACCGGGTTTTGATACCGGCCGCCCGATCCGGCAACGTGACCCGTACCTCGATAGTCACGACCATACTGATTCTGCTGATGATCGGGGGTTTTAAGGCCATGGGTCTATCCCTGCGCAGATACGCCGCCTACCACGCCCAATATCGTCTGGAAAAGCGGGACCGTGTGGATGTAACCAACCGATACCTGGAACTACCTATCGAATGGCATCGCCGCCACCCCACCGGCCAGCTCCTTTCCAATGTCGGATCCGACATAGAGTCCTCCGCCCAGATAGCCGCCCCGCTTCCCATGGCTTTCGGCGTGGTAATCATGCTGGGGGTCACCGCCATCCTTCTTCTGTTTACCGACCCGTTTCTGGCTCTGGTCGGATTCCTGATGGTTCCGGCCATCATGGGAAACAACATCTTCTACCAAAGGAAGATGCGGGTGGCCGCCGCCGCCGCACAGCGCACCCGGGCAGAGGTTGCGGAAGCCGCCCACGAGTCGTTCGACGCCGCCTTGGTGGTCAAAACCCTGGGCCGGGAGGAGATGGAGACCAGTCGGTTCGGCAGCCTCTCCAACCGACTCCGCTATGACATGGTGGAGGTCGGTCGGATTCGGGCTGTGTTCGATCCCATCCTGGAAGCTCTTCCCACCCTGGGGGTGTTGGCGGTGGCCGGGGTGGGGGTACTGGCGGGTGTGTGCCACCACCTGGCTATGC
>VXMP01000008.1 GCA_009841075.1 Acidimicrobiia bacterium
TGCAGGCTCCTTCTAGGAAAGCCCACCTCCACCCGGCCAGGCATTCCCCCACCCACCCCCTTGGAAAACTGTGAATAGGATACCCGGTCCGCTCAGGCAGACAATCGATGACGGCCTTTAAAGCGCCTTCTCTTGATTATGGCTCGGCCGTGGCGGGTGCGATTACGATGCCGAAACCCATGCCTGCGCTTTCTTCGGCGATTTTTCGGCTGGTAGGTGCGCTTCATTTGAGAACCTTAGATTTTGTTTCTGGTCACCCAAGAGTCTGGGGGGTTTTCCAAGCGGGGGCCGGATCAACCGGTGGCTAGGCCGTGGCCCAAACCAACAACTCTTAGCGGAGGTGACCCCCACAATACGGGAAATCCTCCCGGTTTGCAAAGAAGCGCCCGCCTCGAGCGCACCGGGAAAGTTCCGGGTCGAGGTGAACCTATCGGGCCGAATTGGTGTTGTCCACCGCCCTTTCAAAGCGCGAAAAAATTCTCAAGAGTGACAAAAACGCCCGGTTGTACGGATTCCTCTATTGCGGTCCTGCCATATCCAGCCTTTGAACTGGGGTTTTATCTTGGTATTCCGACTTATCTACCTGGCCATAAAGAGGGATTTCGGGTTGCGGTCGGCCTCTACGAAGACAATAAGATGCGGTTTAGTCACAGGGGTTGACCGCTCCTACGACCGGGGAGGCCTTCTCCGGGTCCAAGTACATTCTGATTGAGATGGTTGCAGAACGGCACTGCGCTGCCGACTGGCATCTACTTTTCCACAGTTGTGGACAGAGGTGTGGATTATTCGTTTGATGGGGTGCGGTCCAACCTGTAAGGGAGGAGAAAAAGTTGTCAACGCCTGAACGCGCGCACCATGACCTTTCCTCCGAACTACAAACCCTTTTATCCGAACTACAAAAACGAGTCGGAGCGGACGCCTGGAGTAGATGGTTTGAGGGACTGGATTACAAGTTGGAGGGCGACACCTTGGTTGTGGTAGCTCCTTCCGGTTTCCATAGCCGCTGGGTTCGTACCAATCATCCCGAAGACTTTGAGGAGGCGGTGGCGTCCGTGTACGGAACCCATATAACCGTGGATTACCAGGTAGAGGTCCCGCCTCTGATAGACGGGGAAATTATTCCTGATCTACCTCCGATTCCGGTAGGACCGATCCTGCCCGACCACGCGACAGATGGTGACCCGACGAAACGGCCTCCGCCCAAGTTTCTCGACAAGTATGTATTCGATACTTTTATCGCCGGAAGCTCCAATCAGCTGGCCTTGGCCGCCGCCAAGCGGGTATCGGAGGGCCCGGGCCAGGACTACAACCCTTTGTTCATCTACGGCGGGGCAGGACTGGGCAAAACCCATCTTCTGCACGCCATCGGCCACTACATCCAAACCCACCGCCCCGCCGCCACCACCAGATATATGACATCGGAGAACTTTTTCAACGAGTTCGTAGACGGCATCCGCAACAAAAAGATGGACTCCTTCAAGCATCGCTACCGGACCATCGACGTGCTCCTGTTGGATGACATCCAATTCTTCGAAGGAAAAGAGCAGGTGCTCGAAGAGATTTTCCACACCTTCAACACCCTCCATGAGCTCAACCACCAAATGGTGCTGTCCTGCGATCGGCCTCCTAAAGACCTCGGGATAGAGGATCGGCTCCGGTCTCGTTTCCAGTGGGGATTGATCACCGACATCAGTCCACCGGACCTGGAAACCCGCCTGGCCATCCTACGCCGCAACGCCTCCGAGTACTCCCCCCTTCCCGTACCCGACCAAGTACTGGAGTTCATCGCCGGATACGTCACCGACAACATCCGCGAGCTGGAAGGTGCCCTTACCAGGGTGACCGCCGGCGCTGCTTTAACGGAACAGCCCATAACGCTTGAACTGGCCCGATCCGAGCTTCGTGATCTGATTCCCTCACCGGCAAACGTTCCACCCACCGGCCAGGAGGTTCTGGAGGTCACCGCCATCACCTTCGGATACTCGCCGGTCGATCTTCAAGGACGTAGACGAACCCAACCACTGGCCACTCATAGACAGATAGCCATGTATATGTGCCGTGAGCTCACCCGCCTTTCGCTACCCAAGATCGGTAAGCTCTTCGGCGGACGGGACCACACCACCATCCTGCACGGGATCAAAAGAATAGAGCGTTTGATCCACTCCGATCCCGACATCGCCAGGCAAGTGACACAGGTATCCGATAAGTTGGGGAAAAGATGACCGGTTTCCACACCCGTTCGTCCTGCAATCCTGAACCTGTGTACAAGGCGGGAGATAATCCACCGATAACGTGGAAGAAGATCCCGACCGACCGGATAGGGATTGAGAAGGGTCGAAATCCGTCCCTTCGGCCCTACCTAACAGGGTGGATACGGGTTGAGGTCATCGCCGATCCTCAGTGGCATGGGCGGATTGGAACGGGTGGTCATCCACAATCCACAGGCCCTACTACCACTACCGATTTATATATAAAACCAAGTCGCCGATACGGGAAGGAAAGATAAGTGCATATCCGAGCAGATCGAGACGCTCTGGCCGACGCCTTCGGCCGCGCCAATCGAGGGGCAGGTGTACGAACCGCCCTCCCCATACTCCAGTGTGTCCTATGCCAGACCGAGGAGGGCCGGCTGAACATCACCGGCAGTGACACCGAGGTCACCATCAGGACATGGGCAAACGTAGAGGTTATGGAAGAGGGTTCCTTTGTGGTTCCGGGGAGGGTCATGACCGAAGCCATTAAACGAATGCCGGACGGGGCCGTCTCCCTACGATCCCTTGACGGTGAAATTGAGCTCTCGGGTAATGGTCCGGCGTTCCAGATCCGGCCCCTTTCCCTTGAGGACTACCCCAACTTACCCGAAGCCGATCTGACCGGTGCAGTGGATTTGGACGGAGATGCCCTGCAAGAGGCCTTGTCCCAGGTGTTGGTGGCCACCTCAAGAGACGCCTCACGTCCCATCCTCACCGGCGTTCTGATCGAGGAATCCGAAGAAGGGCTGCGGCTGGTGGCCACCGATAGCTATCGGCTGGCGATCCGAGATATACCGAGTGTGGGGATCAAGAAGCCGGCGCTGATTCCGGCTCGCGGGCTTAGGGAATTGTCTCGAACCGTCGCCGATGGCCAAATGAAGGTGGCCGTACACGATCGAGAGGTGGTGTTCGCCTCAGAACTTGGCTCGCTTCACATCCGCCTGGTCGAAGGAACCTTCCCTAACTACCGCCAGCTGATACCGAATAACTATCCGATAAGAATCGAAATGGAAAAAGACCATCTGCTCGAAGCGGTGGGTCGGGCGTCGGTGGTGGCAGACGAACATATACCGGTGCGGCTGAAGGTAACTGCCGACGGTGTGGAGATGTCGGTCGTCCGAACCGATCTCGGCGGAGAGAAGGAAATGCTGCCGGCCGAGGTGACGGGCGAGGTCGAGGATCTCACCATCGCCTTCAATTCAAGGTATCTGCAAGAAGGGGTGTCGGCGATCCAATCGGGACGGGTCTGCATCGAAATTAAAGAATCCCTTCGCCCCAGCGTTATCAAACCCCCTGATGGTGACGACTTCCTCTACATGTTGATGCCGGTTCGGTTCTAAGTTCCGGCTACCCCGAAAGAAGATCGGGTGTGGCTGGGCTGGCTGGAGGCCTCCGACTTCCGAAGCTACCGACAGATGCGATGGAACCCGGATCCAGGCATCAATGTGGTAATGGGTGCCAATGCGGCCGGCAAAACCAACCTTTTAGAGTCGGTGGGCTACCTGTCCTCCCTGCGATCCTTCAAAGGGGTTCCTGATAGCGCCCTGATCCGGATCGGTACAGATCGGTCTATTCTGCGCGGTGAGATCCGAACCATGGCGCGCACCACCCGTATAGAGGTGGAGATGCCCAAAACCGGCCGCCGAATCGCACAGATCAACGGCAACCGGCTGGGGAGGGTCACCGATTTGCTGGGAGAGGTGCGGGCCATCGCCTTCCTGCCCGAGGATCTGGACATCATCAAAAGGGGGCCTTCCTACCGGCGTAACCTGCTCGACTCGGTGGCGATACAGCTATGGCCGGGTGCCCATCTTGACCAGCGGGATTACGAACGGACGCTCCGCCAGCGCAATATTTTGCTTAAGCAAATGGGCCGCCAAACCGATCCGGTCACCTTGGAGGTTTGGGATGACCGGATGAGCGTGGCCGGAGCGGCGGTTATGGCTCGACGGGTGGCGGTGATAAATGCCCTGGAAGAACGGGCTGGGTCGGCTTATCAAGCCCTGGCGGGGAGCACCACCGAGGTGAAGATCGACTACCGGTCGACCTGGGGGGCGAAATCGGCCGGCGACCGGACGGGCTGGGAAACGGCTCTTCGAGAAGCCTTGGGTCAGGCCCGATCCAACGATATGGAACGGCGGGTTACCACGGTGGGTCCCCATCGAGACGAGATAGGGTTCACGCTGGACGCCCGGGAATCGAGGATTCACGCCAGCCAAGGCGAGCAGCGCACCCTGATCCTTGCCCTACGACTGGCATCCCATCAGGCGGTGGAGCAGGTCACCGGAGTGTCCCCTCTACTACTACTTGACGATATTTTTTCCGAGCTGGACAAGAATAGGTCGGCGGCGTTGGCGCGTTCCTTGCCGGTCGCCCAAACCTTTATTTCCACGGCTCGGGAGGACGACATCGACTTTCCTTTGCAGGCCGGTCGGGGCTGGCGGTTGGCGGACGGGAAGTTGATATGACCAATCAATGGTCCGGCGACCAGGTGGAAGAGGCGCTGGCTTCGTTTAATGACGATGATGCCCGAGCGCTTCGAATCCTCATGGAAATCCAGCGGAGAGAGCGGGAACAGCAAGAACACAAGGAGCGGGAAAGGCGAAGGCACCGGAAACGCCGGTCGAGCCGTAGGGGCGCTTTTCCTAGGGCCGGACGGGACCTGGAAGGTCTGGAGCAGCGACTGAGCGATGAGCAAGAGGGCTCCGGCGGCGGTTTGGTGGCCCTGGGTGACCTGATCCCCACCCTCTTGTCTCACTTCGGGGTGGACGATACCGATCGGGTACGGCGGCTGAGCGAGAACTGGAATGAAATTGCCGGAAAACAATGGGGTTCCAAATCTGTTCCGGTCGTGGTATCTAAGGGGGAACTGTTGGTTGAGGCTTCCGATCCCCGCATGGTTCGACTGCTCCGGTTGGACTCGAACCGGCTTTTAGAGCGGATTGCGGATCGTTTTGGAAGCTCGTTTGTGACCTCCGTCAGGGTGGTAGGGCCGCCCTGGAAGCGAGAGTGGTGAGGAGATGAACCCCCATGAAGGAAACTTGTTGCAAAAAACCAGGTAAACCCCTATTTCTAGGGGCTGAGAAGGTTGGATTGTCACCAGGGCCGCACTACAATAGGCCAGGCCTATTCAGGTTGGATAAAAGCCCCCGTCCCGAATCCTCTAATTGCTAAGGATCGCCTGTGACCCTAGACCAGATGACCAGCTATAGCGCGAGCGATATCAAGGTACTCCCCGGTGTCGAGGCGGTCCGCCATCGGCCTGGAATGTACATCGGCACCACCGGCCCCCGAGGCCTCCACCATCTGATCTGGGAGGTGGTGGATAATGCCGTGGACGAGGCTATGGCCGGATACGCCACCACCATCAAAGTGGTTCTCCGGGCGGACGGAGGTTGTCGGGTTACCGACAACGGTCGAGGTATCCCGGTGGCAAAGCACGCCCAAACCAAGAAGTCCGCTCTCACCACCGTTCTGACCACCCTCCACTCCGGCGGAAAGTTCGAGGAAGGGGCCTACACCGTGTCGGGAGGTCTGCACGGGGTGGGAATATCGGTGGTCAACGCCCTGTCCGCCCAGTTCGAGGCCAAAGTAGTCCGAAACGGGTTTGAATGGTCCCAATCTTTTGAGCGGGGCAAGGAGATCGGGCCGCTCAATAAAGGGCGTAAGGCCCGGGGCACCAGTACCACCATCACCTTCTGGCCCGATCCCGAGATCTTTGCCGAAGGGGTGGATTTCAGATACGAAACGGTGACCCAACGACTTCGCGAGCTGGCCTTTCTCAACCAGGGCCTGGAGATCGACCTGGTGGACGAGCGCGGTGAGGGCCGCTCGGATACCTTCCACTACAAGGGAGGCCTGCGCGACTTCATCTTGCACCTCAACAGCAGCCGTGAAACCTTGCACGGACGCATCCTCTACCTCGAGGACGAAGCTCCGGACTCCGAGCTCCAGGTGGCCCTGCAATGGACCAACGCTTTCAGCGAGAACCTGCTCAGCTTCGCCAACAACATCAAAACCCACGAAGGAGGAACCCACGAGGAGGGCTTCCGCACCGCCCTGACCAAGGCCATAAACGAGTTCGCCCGCGCCAAGGGGCTGCTTAAGGAGAAGGATTCCAACCTCACCGGCGAGGATGTGCGGGAGGGGCTTACCGCGGTTATTTCCGTGAAGGTCAGAAACCCGCAGTTTGAAGGGCAGACCAAGACCAAGCTGGGCAACACCGAGCTCCGAAGCTATGTGCAGAAGTCGCTGAACCGGATGCTGCCGGAATGGTTGGAACGTTATTCTTCCGACGCGCGCCGGATTGTCGCCAAGGCTCGGTCGGCCCAGCACGCTCGGGAGGCGGCCCGCAAGGCCCGTGACGTTATCCGGCGAAAATCTTTGCTCGACTCCTCCCGATTGCCGGGCAAGCTGGTTGATTGTTCCTCCCGTGACCCTTCCAATGCCGAGCTGTTCATCGTGGAGGGCGACTCGGCGGCGGGTCCGGCCAAGAACGGACGGGATTCCAAGTTCCAGGCGGTCCTCCCCATCAGGGGCAAAATACTCAACGTAGAGAAGGCCCGTCTGGCCAAAGCCCTCCAGAACAAGGAGATACAGGCCCTCATCACCGCGATCGGGACCGGTATCGGCGACGACTTCGAGATCGAGAAGGCCCGCTATCACAAAGTCGTCCTGCTCACCGACGCCGATGTGGACGGGGCCCATATCCGTACCCTGCTCCTGACCTTCTTCTTCCGCCATATGAGGCCGCTGATCGAAGCCGGATATGTTTACATCGCCGCCCCGCCTCTCTATAGGGTGAAGGTCGGCAAGAAGGTGGTTTACCTGGCCGACGAAGCCGAGCTGGACGCCTTCAAAGAAACCCATCCGAAGGCCCGCCCCACCCGCTTCAAAGGCCTGGGCGAAATGAACGACTCCGAATTGGGTGAGACGGCCCTGCAGCCTTCCACCCGGACGTTGGTCCAGGTTGAAATGGAGGATGCCGCCGGTGCCGATCAGGTGTTTTCCACTTTGATGGGCGGTGATGTGGCGGCTCGGAAGGAGTTCATCCAACAAAATGCTGGCGATATCCGGTTCTTGGACATTTAGAGGGGAGGTTTTAAATGGCCGAACTAACCACCCGCAGCTTCCCCACCGAAATAATCGACATCAACGACGAGATGTCCAAGTCCTTCGTCGAATACGCCATGTCGGTGATCGTTTCCCGGGCCCTGCCGGATGTTCGAGACGGTCTGAAACCGGTGCAGAGACGGATCATCTACGCCATGGACGACATGGGTGTGGGACCGCGCAGCTCGCATCGTAAGTCCGCCACGGTGGTGGGCGAGGTGATCGGCAAGTATCACCCCCACTCCAACGACGCCATTTACGATGCGTTGGTCAGGATGGGCCAGGGATTTTCGCTTCGCTATCCACTAATCCACCCGCAGGGCAATTTCGGCTCCACCGACGACCCGCCCGCGGCCATGCGCTACACGGAATGCCGGTTGGATCAGCTGTCCTCGGTGCTGCTGGACGGCATCGATGAGGACACGGTGGACTTTGTGGACAACTTTGACGGATCCGAACAGGAGCCGTCGGTACTCCCCTCCCGATTCCCCAACCTGCTGGTCAACGGGTCGCAGGGCATCGCGGTTGGAATGGCCACCAACATCCCGCCCCACAACCTCAACGAGATAATCGATGCCTGTCTGTTCGGTTTGGAGAACCCGGACGCCGGCCCCGAGGAGTATCTGTCGATCGTCAAAGGGCCGGATTTCCCCACCGGCGGTTATGTGATCGGGAAACAGGAAATCAAACAGGCGCTGGTTTCGGGACGAGGGTCTATCAGGATGCGGGCGGTCACCGACGTCGAACAGATCCGCAAAAATCGCACCGCCATCGTGGTAACCGAGCTGCCCTACCAGGTCAGCCAGGATCGGGTTATGGCCCGCATCGCCGACCTGGTGCAGAAGAAGGTCTTGGACGGCATCGCCGACCTGCGCAACGAGTCGTCTTCAAAGGTGGGCGTCAGGCTGATTATCGAGCTGAAGAGGGGAGCCACCCCCAAGATCGTCCTCAACAACCTGTTCAAGCACACCAAACTGGAAGACACCTTCGGCGTCAACGCGGTGGCCTTGGTGGACGGGGTTCCCCGCACCCTGAACATTGGGGAGATGATCCAGTATTTCCTGGACCATCAGATGGAGGTGATCGAGCGCCGCACCCGGTTCCGGTTAAACCGTGCCCAGGCCCGCTCCCATATTTTGGAAGGCCTGATCGTGGCGGTGGACAATATCGATGCGGTGATCGCCATAATCCGCGGCAGCCAGGACGCCGAAGCCGCCCGAAACGCCCTGATCGAAGCGTTTTCCCTGTCGGAAATACAAGCCCGGGCCATCCTGGACATGCCCCTCCGCAGGCTTACCTCGCTGGAGACCAATCGGCTACGGGAGGAACACCAGGAACTTCAGAAGCTGATCGCCGAGCTGAAATCTATCTTGGCCGACCCGGCGCTCAGACGGCGGATCATCGCCGACGAGCTCAAGGTCACCAGAGAGAAGCATGGGGATAACCGTCGCACCCAGATAACACCGGCCGAGAACGAGCTCTCCTTGGAGGATCTGATCGATGACGATGAGCTCATCATCACCGTCTCCGCCAAGGGATACGTGAAGTCGGTGGCTGCCGACACCTATCGGGCCCAGGGCCGGGGCGGTCGAGGGGTGAAGGCGGCCGCGTTGAGGGGGGATGATTTTCTTACCCAGGTGCTGCATACCACCGCCCATGCCTTCCTGTTGTTCTTTACCAACCGAGGTTGGGTGTATCGGATCCGGGCCCATGAAATACCTCGCCAGGCCCGAACCGCCCGAGGGGTGCTGGCCCATAGCGTCCTCCCTCTGGAACCCAACGAGAAGATCGAGGCGATCGTGGACACCCGGGATTACGAATCCTTCCGATACATGGTGATGGTGACCAGGAAGGGCAAGATCAAGCGCACCGCCTTCAGCGCCTACAACAGTCGGGTCTCCCGGCTGGTGGCGATCAGGCTGATCGAGGACGACGAGGTGGTGACCGTCCACTCCACCGACGGCAAGAGCGACCTGCTGCTGTTCACCCGACAGGGGATGGGGATTCGCTTCTCCGAAGAGGACGTTCGAGCCCAGGGCCGGGCCACTCGGGGGGTAATAGGGGTAAAGCTGAGGCCGGGTGACGAGGTGGTGGGCGCGGCCGCTACCTTGGAAGGGGAGGACATCCTTTTGCTGACCTCGGGCGGCTACGGCAAGCGGACCCGAACCGCCCTTTTCAGACGCCAAGGCCGGGCCGGACTGGGGTTAAAAGCCATGAAGCTGACCAAGGTACGCGGTGAGCTGATCGGTGCCCGGGCGGTAAAAGACGGCGGTGAGGTGATGGTGGTCTCCACCGACGGGATCGCCATCCGAACCCCCACCGACCGCATAACCCGACAGTCCCGGATGGCCAGCGGCGTAAAGATAATGAACCTTCCGGAGGGCGAAAGGGTAGGTAGCTTCGCCCCGGTTCCAACTAACGGATCAGAATCCAAATGATCGGCCGACCGCTACCCTCTACCAGCCAACGGAGGGTTCGGCGCATTCTTCGCAAGTTCGACCCCTGGACGGTGATGAAGGTGTCGGCGGTTCTGTCGGCGCTGGCGGCACTCGGGCTGGTACTGTTGTCGGCCATGCTCTGGGCGGTTATTTCCCGACTGGGGCTCACCAACGCCATAGACGAAGCCGCCACCCGGGTGGCCCTGATCTCCCCTGGCGACTCGCTGTTCAATACCGGCGGGGAATACCTTCGGGGGGTAATTATGTTGGCCATAAGCTGGATGGCCGCGGTCACCGCCACCTTTACCGTGGGTTCGCTGCTCTACAACCTGCTGTCCGACCTGGTCGGAGGGGTGGAGTTCACCGTGCTGGAAGAGGTGTACGAGGATCACTTTCCCCGTCATGGCACCGAGAGCCGATCCCTGGCGGGAGGGATTTGATGGCGACCGTCCGTCGGGTGCGAAGGGTTATCCGCAAATTTGATCCCTGGACGGTGTTCAAGGTGGCCCTGCTCTTGCATGTGGTGTTCGCCACCGCGGTTCTGGCCGGTCTGGTTATAGCCTGGTCGATGGTGGAGAGGGCCGGGATACCGGCGGCCTTCGACGAGGTCTTGGTAACCATCAGCCTGATCGAAGAGGGGTCGGTTTTCCTCGACAACGGCAGCCGCTTCATTCGGGTGGCGGTGTTCTTCTCGGTAGTTCTCGGGGTGGCCATGACCCTGCTAACCACCCTGGCCGCCGTCTTCTACAACCTGACCTCGGACGTGGTAGGCGGCGTGGAGGTGGTGATGCTGGAAGAGACCCTGCAATTACCGGCCCAAGATCGTCCTGCACCCCACGAACCGGTTTTGTCGCCGGAACACCAGGCCGAGCTCCCCACCCAGGAAACAGAGCATTTGCAGAAGGCCTTAACCGGATCGGAGTAGCCTGAGACTCAAGGCTGATAAGGGCGGAGTTTATGGTTCGGACCGCGCACCCAGCGCTTCTGGAAGTGGAAAACCTCTCGGTTCGTTTCGTCCTGCCCGGGTCGGAGGTCTTCGCGGTAAACCGGGTTAGCTTCCAGGTAGCTCCGGCAGAGACCTTTGCCATAGTGGGGGAATCGGGTTCCGGGAAAAGCGTGTCGATGTTGTCGATCATGGGTTTGATTGCTTCCCCTCCTGCTCAGATAACGGGCTCGATCCGTTTGGAAGGACGCGAGCTGATAGGCCTGGGTACCCGCCGTTTGAACCGGATCAGAGGTCGGGATATGGCCATGGTTTTTCAGGAGCCCATGTCCAGCCTGAATCCGGTCCACAAGGTGGGTCGTCAGATCGGGGAGGGCCTGCGAATCCACCAAGGCCTCAGCCGACGGGCCGCCCGCCGCCGGGCGGTGGAGCTACTCGATCGGGTGGGTATTCCTTCGGCGGCTACCCGGGCGGATTCGTATCCCCATGAGTTCTCCGGAGGGATGAGGCAGCGAGCCATGATCGCCATGGCCCTGGCCTGCGAACCCAAACTGCTGATCGCCGACGAACCCACCACCGCCTTGGATGTCACCGTTCAGGCCCAGATCGTGGAGCTGATACGGGAGCTTCAAAAGGAGTATCGTCTGGCGGTTATCTGGGTTACCCACGACCTGGGGGTGGTGGCCGAAATCGCCGACCGGGTGGGGGTCATGTACGGGGGGAGGATGCTGGAAAGCGGCTCGGCCTCCCGAATATATCGAAGCAGCCGACATCCCTACACCTTGGGATTGCTCCGTTCCATCCCCCGACTGGACCAACCTACCTCCACCCGTCTCCCCGAAATACCCGGTGTTCCGCTCAGGGTAACCGAGCAGCTGACCGGATGCCCCTTCGAAGCTCGCTGCCCGATGTCGGCCGAGGGTTGTGACGAACAGCTGCCCGAACCCGAACCGGTAGGGAACGGCGGCCATCTATCGGCTTGCCTACACCATAAAGAAATCGGGTCCGCCGAGGCCCTTTTCCCGGAGGGAACCCTCACTTCGGGTAGGGCCGGACAGTCCGAACCAGACAACCGGCCGTTTATCTCGATACGCGACCTGAAGGTTCACTTCCCGGTGGCGGGCGGGCCGAGGCGGAGAAAATCAGCCGCTATTCGGGCGCTGGACGGGGTAACCCTGGAGATCCGAAAGGGCCAAACCCTGGGGGTGGTGGGCGAAAGCGGCTGCGGAAAAACCACCCTCGGGAGGGCGCTGGTGGCTTTGGAGGTGCCCACCTCGGGGACGATAGAAATCAACGGCCGGCCGATCGACCCTAAAAGCGGCCCTCACCGGCGTACCGTCCAGATGGTATTCCAGGACCCGTTTTCTTCTATGAATCCGGGAATGAGCATACGGGAGGTGGTCGCAGAGCCGATCCGTATCCATCGACTGGCCCCTACCCGGGAAATACCCAACCGGGTGGCCGAGCTGATGGAGCAGGTGGGCCTACCTCCTGAGAACGGCGACCAATACCCGCACGAGTTCAGCGGTGGCCAACGCCAGCGCATCGCCCTGGCCCGGGCGCTGGCTGCCGCCCCCGAGATGGTGGTATGCGACGAACCGGTTTCGGCTCTGGACGTTTCCGTTCAGGCGCAGGTGGTAAACCTGCTGGCCGAGGTTCAGTCGGCTACCGGCCTGGCGATCGTTTTCATCTCTCATGACCTGGCGGTGGTCCGACACATCGCCCATCAGGTGGCGGTCATGTATCTCGGGGAAATAGTCGAGAAAGGGGATCGTGACGCCCTGTACGACCACCCGCTTCACCCCTATACCAAGGTGCTGCTGGCGGCGGTCCCGATTCCGGAAACCGATCCGTCCCGACGGGGTGATCGCATCATCTTGACCGGAGAACTACCCGATCCGTCCGATCCTCCTACCGGGTGCCGGTTTCATACCCGTTGTCCGGTAGCGGTAGACGGGCTGTGCAACGTCGCCAAACCCGATCTGGTGGAGGTGGAGAAAGGGCGTTGGGTTTCTTGCCATCTGGTGACCGGGACGGGTAGCGAGCCGACTTCTGTATCCGCATAAAAGAACCCACGATTTATTGGCAGGTTGGGATTTTATAGAAACTATCCTTACCTATAAATTGAAGGGCTGAAGAAGGGGAGACCCAATGAGGACCAGGTTCTTGGTAACACGTGGCGCGCTTTTATTGGCGGCGCTTTTGTTTATAGGCGCTTGCGGAGGGGACGATGAGCCCGAACCCGAAGCTCCTGCAGAACAGGCAACCACCACCGCTCCGACCACCACGGCGGCTACAGCCAACGAGATGATGGATGTGCCGGACGAGCCGGACACTCCCACTACCACCCAGGCACCTACCACGACCGCTGCCGCCCCGCCGGCCGAACCCGTTCGCATCAGAGCGGCGGTAACCGGTGACGAGGGAACCCTGAACCCCTACACCTACATCAGCGGTTTCCCGGGTTGGAACCTGCTGATGCTTCAATACGATTCCTTAACCCAGGTGGATGCCGACGGGGTTCCTCAGCCCTGGCTGGCTTCGGAGGTAACCACCAACGCCGACCTTACCGAATACACGGTGGCCTTGGTGGAGGGCGTGACCTGGCACGACGGCCAACCCCTAACCGCCCATGATGTGAAATTCACAGCCGACTACTTCATCAACAACGCCGCCGCCAGCCGCTTTGCCCGCGACTTGGCGGGCGTAACGGAAGTGGTGGTTGTGGATGATCTGACCGCCACCTTCGTGCTCGAAGCGACCAACCCGGGATTCAACCTGGTGGCGTTGGCGGACGTCCCCATCATCCCGCAGCACATATGGGAGTCGGTAACCGACCCGGAAGGGCATCAGTTCGAGGGGGGCACCAACATCGGATCCGGGCCCTTCCGCATGACCGACTACGACGAAGGTCAGGCCTATCGTTTCGCAGCCAATCCCGACTACTTCCGGGGCCCGCCCGGCGTGGACGAGCTGGTGGTGGTGGTATTCGCGGACGACGCCGGGGCCCAGGCCGCCATCCGCACCGGCGAGGTGGATGTGATCTTCGAGCGGATCCCTCCGGAGCAGATCGATCTTCTCGATGCCCAGGACCCGCTGGATGTGCTGTTAGGACCCGAGTTCACCACCCAGATGATTAACTACGACGCCTCGATCCGCCCCTTCGACGACGTGGCGGTTCGCAAGGCGATCGACCTGGCCATGAACCGACAAGACATTGTGGATACCGTCTTCCTGGGGGCGGCGACGGTGGGAAGTCCGGGTTGGATACATCCCGGCCACTCCTCCTACAACCCGGCGATAGTCCCCGTGCATGATCCGGCTGCGGCCAATGCCCTGCTCGACGAGGCCGGATATCTTGACACGGACGGGAATGGGGTTCGGGAATACGACGGCGGACAGCCGATGTCGTTTGAGATCATCACCAACGCCCCCGACTCCCTGCGGCTCCGGATTGCCGAGCTGACCGTCGAAATGCTGAGCGAAATCGGTATCCAAACCAGCGTTTCCTCGGTGGAGACCGCCACCTGGGAAAACGCGGTCTGGCCGGGCTTCGACGTAAGCCAGGGGCGTAACTACAACATCGCTATGTGGGGCTGGTCGGCCCCGGTTCAGGCCAATCCGTTGCGCCTACCTTCGCTCATTCAAAGCACCGGCTTCCTTAATCTGACCGGCTTCGCCAACGCCGAGATAGACGAGCTGTCCGACCGGCTGGCGGTGGAGACGGACGCCGCCGAACGGGAGGCCATCCTGGGACGGATGCAGGAAATAATCGCCGATCAGCTTCCGTTTGTCCTGCTGGCCTATCCGGACGGAGCCTACGTCTACGACTCTGATGTCTACTCCGATTGGGAGTTCATCGCCGGACAGGGAATCGTCAGCAAACTTTCGCTGCTGCCGCCCTCCGCCCGACCCTAGGCCGGGTTTACATCCGTTAGGAGGGTGCTGAAAAAGCCGAGGATGGGTTGGCCCGAGATGGCCCTAACCGGAGGTTCCGGGGCTTCTTTCCCCGGCTATCGGGCCAACCTAGCCTTTTTTCAGCACCCTCTCCCTGGTAAAAGACGGACCAGGATGCGGCACGGCATCCGCTTTAGGGATTGAACTAGGGTTTGACCAGGAAGTTCGACCGCCGCCGACTCGCCCAATACGGGGTGGTCGTTCTAGTGGCGGTCACCCTGAACTTCCTGCTTCCCCGACTGATGCCCGGCAACCCGTTGGCCCTGATCGCCGGCGTGGATGTGGGGCTTCTAACTACGGAGCAAAGAGCGGAGATAATCGCCGATACCGGTCTGGATAATCCGCTCTGGCGTCAGTATGTGGACTATTGGGGGGCTATTTTCACCGGCGACTTCGGGTTTTCCTACCGGTCGGGCCGCCCGATTGTCGAGATGATCCGAGATCGGCTGCCCTGGACCCTTCTGATCACCGGATCATCCTTGGCTATTTCGGCCTTGGCGGGAGTGGTTATCGGTGCCTTCTCGGCTTGGAGGCGGGGGCGTCCCGAAGATCTGGGGTTGCTTACCGGCATGATCTCGCTCGAATCTTTGCCGTCATTCTGGCTGGGGATGCTGCTGATCTCCCTCTTTTCGGTCCAGTGGGGGATACTCCCTTCGTTCGGGGCGGTAACCCCGGCCTCCGACCTGGTGGGATGGGAACACCTCAAAGACATCATCGGACACGCGGTGTTGCCGGTGGCGACCCTCACCATCCTGTCCACCCCGGGGGTCTATCTGACCATGCGATATTCGATGCTGGAGACCTTGGGGGAGGACTACATACGCACCGCCCGGGCCAAAGGGGCCGGTGGACGGCGGGTGCTGTTCGGCCATGTGGCCCGCAACGCCATAGCGCCGGTGATTACGGTGCTGGCCATCCGACTGGGATTCGCCTTCGGTGGGACGGTGATCGTGGAGCAGGTGTTCTCCTATCCGGGGCTGGGGCGGCTGGTTTTCGAGGCGGTGTCGGGAAGGGACTATCCGGTTATGCAGGCCGCTTTCCTGGTCTTCACCGCGGCCGTGCTGATCGCTAACCTGGTAGCAGACCTGCTTTATCCCTGGGTGGATCCCAGGACGCGTACCTCATGAAAGCCGCTCGTTCGGAGACCAAACCCCGGGCGGCGGTAAGGCGATTCCGGGTTCGGCTACCCAATATTCTGGGGGTGATCGGCGGGGTAATTGTCACCACGTTGATCGTGGTGGCAATCTTCGCTCCCTGGCTGGCCCCTTACGACCCCAAAGAGCGGGTGGCCAGGCCGTTTCTACCGCCGGGCGAAGGGCACGTTCTCGGCACCAACGACGTTGGACAGGACCTTCTGTCGGAACTGATTGTCGGCACCCGGGTTTCGCTGATGGTGGGGATTGTGGCCGCTACGGTCGCCCTGATTATCGGGGCCGCTATCGGAGTGTTGGCCGGCTACTACCCGAAGCGATTGGGGTCGGTTCTGATGCGAGGGGTGGACGTGGTTCTGATCCTGCCCTTCCTCCCCCTTCTGATCGTCCTGGCCGCCTATCTGGGCCGCAGCCTTCTCAACACGATTGTGGTAATCGGCGTCCTGATCTGGGCGGAACCGGCGCGGATCATACGATCCCAGGTTTTGTCGTTGCGGTCCCGTCAGTATGTCCTGGCGGCTCGATCCATGGGGGCTTCGGATCGTTGGACAATTTTCCGCCACGTCATTCCCAGAACGGCGCTGCTGGCCACCGGCTCTTTCGTCCGGGCGATTTCGGGGGCCATCCTGCTGGAGGCTTCCCTTAGCTTCCTGGGTTTGGGCGATCCGATTCAGAAAAGCTGGGGATCAACCCTGTTCTGGGCCCAGACCCGGGGTGCGTTCCTTACCCCGGCCTGGCAATGGTGGGTTCTCCCGCCCGGCCTGTTGATAATGGCCGCCTCGTTGGGCTTCGCCCTGATCGCCTTCGCTCTGGAAGAACGCATCGATCCTCGCCTCTAAGCAAAAGGATGGGGCTCTCTCCGGAAACCACCCTCCCCCGACCTAGCCTGGCATCGCCACCGGTAAGGTTCTGAACCTCAATTCATAGGAAACGCGCTATAAGCCGGGAAAACCCTCCCTCAAAAGCAAAATCCGCCCACCTCCCCCGGCTATGCCGGGTCCCCGCCCCCGTGCCACCTGATTCGGAGCGGGGTCAACCATGCCCGGACTGAAGCCGGGAGACGCAGCCGGGGGACTGCGGTCGGCTGTTCGCTCCATACAAATATGTTCCCTAGATGTACATTCCCTTGGGGCCGGGAATCCGATCAGGGTTTTCCTACCGCTAACCCGGCCTTCGGTGCTTGGCAACCCCCCTACGTATCATGGAACACAGACAAATACAACCCCCTTGTTTGAGAACGCGAAAAATACTCCCCAGACACCCCCTTCAGACCGCGGTTCCTATCGTGGATTACCGATCAGACCCAGGTTTGCGGCTCATCCTCGGGATGGAATCGGGCTACCCGTAGTCCGGCTTCCTGAGCGATCTCCATAAACACCCCTTTGGAATCCCCCGGACCCCGGCTCAGGCCGGCCGAATAGGTGCCTTTGGCTGCGGCCATGATGGCGGCCCCGAAACCCGCCGCCTTCAGGTAGTCATGGTGATCGGAAATGCCCAGAACCATCCGGCGGCCACCGTTGCCGTCCCCCACCATCAGGTCAACCCGCACCGCCCCCCACCCTGAGTCGGTGGGAGCGACGTAACAGGTGGCTTTCGTGCCATCGGTTGGGTGCCTCCCCGCCCAGAGCGGCCCGACCGGCTCCGGGAAGGTAACCGCCTGGCCTGCTCGGAGCGGACGCCCGGCCACCGTCCAGGCCAGGCGGGTTTCCAGATACGGATCATCCCCTGGGGATACGTAACGGGCCAGCGCCGCGGCCAGGCCCCCGCCGGTGGAGGCGTTGCAAACGAAAGGAGAGTTGGGGGCGGAAAATCGGGCGGGAAGGTGGGCACCCACCACCACCGGAATGCCGTTTTCGGCCGCCTCGTGGATTCGGGGAAGGTACACCTCGGCCAGATGGTCTACCGCCAGCACATCCCATCCCAACACCGATTCCGTAGGAGCTTCTTCCTCGGCGTCAGAAGGGTTTTTGAGTACCCCGATGGTTATATCCGGCCAGGCTTGGAGCACCCGGACCAGCCGGCTTCTTAGGTCGGCCTCCACCCCCAGGGCGATCCGATAGGTCACGGACGGGTCGAAACCGGCTTCCAGGTTCCCGGTTCGGGTTGAGGCGGGATGTAGGAGGCGACCGTCTTCCGCCAAGAGGATACGGCTACGGCTGCTGTTACCAGCACAACCAGCAGGATCAGAGTTCGAATCTTCATAATCGGTGTGATTCTAAATGGAACCGACCCGATAGGGGTCAGGCCGCCAACGGACGGGGTTGATCTTGGGCCGGTGCCAGAGATACCGGCTCGAACGCCTCGAATCCATAATCGAACAGCCTCATGACGTCTGCATAATGTCCGTTTGATCCGAGCACGACGGCGTAGAGCCTTCGCCCGTCCCGTTCGGCTGCCGCGGCCATGGTCAATCCGGCCTTGGAGGTAAACCCGGTCTTGATGCCGAGGGCACCCTCATATTCGGTCAGCAGCCGGTTTTTGTTGGTATTGGCGCGGTTTTCTCCTCGAGGGCCTCGGGGAAAGACGACTTCCGGTGCCCGTACCAGCTCTTCAAAGGTAGGCAAGGCCATGGCGGCCCGGGCTATAGCCAGCAGGTCTCGAGCCGAGGTGTAATGGTCTGTTGCATCAAGCCCGTGGGGGTTGGCGAAGCTGGTGTTCTGCAACCCCAGGGCTTCGACCTTGGCGTTCATCAAAGCCGAAAAACCCTCCACCGATCCCCCCAGATGCTCGGCCAGGGCTACGGCGGCGTCGTTGCCGCTGCGCAGCATCAGCCCTCCCAACAACTGCTCCACCGTCCAGGGATCTTCGCCTGCTACCAGACCCACCTCCGAATATCCGACCCCGGCGGCGGTGGCCGATATGGACACCTTTTCGTCCAATGAAGCGTTTTCCAGCGTCACCAGGGCGGTCATTATCTTGGTGGTGGAGGCCAGGGATCGGCGTTCGTCGGCATCCTTTTCCGCCAGAACCCGCTCGTAGGTCTCATCGAACAATATCCAGGTACGGGCGCTTACCCGAGGCGGTTCGAGGGCTTCCAACCGCCCGTCGGCAGGGACCAGGAAGGTGGGCGCAGTGGGTAGGGACCGTGCCCGCCACAAAAGGGTGGCGCTCTGGGCTCTGGAGACAAAATCTTCCGGACAGTAGAGGGCGGGCAACGTGCTGCATCCCTTGATGACCCCCGCCTCGGCCAGGGCATCGATATGGACGGAGTGCACGTTGGATACGGTGTCGACAAATAGGGACGGTTTCCCCGACTCCTTCAATCCGTAGGTACGACCCAGGAAGGCGGCCATCTGGCCTCGGGTAACGTTGTTGTCAGGGCAGAATCGAAGAGGATCCCGGCTGCAACCGTTTATTATCCCCAGCTGCGCCAGCCGAGCCACATACGGAGACCACCATCTGTTCACCTCCACATCTGCGAACGGACCGTGAGGCTCGGAGTGGTCGGGTATTTCCACCCCGAGGCTTTTTGCCAGCCATACCGCCAGCACCCAGCGTTTAATCGGCTGGTGAGGGCAGAACAGCTCGACCGGGCCTTGCTGATCGATTACATCGCCGACCAGGCAGGCGGTTCCCTTCAGAACCCCCTCGGCATCCAAGCCTTCGATAGCCGGAGCATGAACACCGTCCACCGGGACATCATCAAAGGCCGCCACCGGCGGAGGGGCGAGCGAAGAAGAGACCAGTGAGGCCAGGGCAGCGGCTATGAACAGGGCTTTTTTCACGGCTACAGGCGGCTCTCTTGGGTGGGGGTAAGGTTAAAGGCCGAAACCAGTGTAAATGGATCCTATAAAGACCAAGTATTTTACCCGGACCGGATACGACCGAATAAGCGAGGACATTTGGAGGTAAAGATTATTCCCACCCCCGGACTGGGGGACACCTCCTACCTGGTCAGCCAGGATGGGGTGGGGGTGGTTATCGACCCACAGCGGGACGTGGATCGGTTTGAGCAGGCCATTGCGGAGGCGGCGGTGGAGGTGGCCTTTGTGATCGAAACCCACCTGCACAACGATTATGTCTCCGGCGGTCGGGACCTGGCGGGAAGGACAGGGGCGGACCTGGTTCTCCCGGCCGGAGCGGGGGCCGCCTTTCCTTACCTACCCGCCTTTCATCTGGAAGATCTGGAAGCCGGTTCGATGGCGATCCGCCCGATTCATACCCCCGGCCACACCCCCGAGCACATGAGCTATGTCTTGATGCTGGACGGGGAATATCAGGCGGTGTTCTCCGGCGGAAGCCTGATGGTGGGCACGGCCGGAAGAACCGATCTGTTGGGAAAAGACCGAGCCCCGGGGCTGGCCCGCCTCCAGTACGGATCGGTTCATCGACTGGCCGGACTACCCGATCACACTCTCCTCTATCCCACCCATGGTGCCGGTTCGTTCTGCGCCGCCTCCTCGACCGGACGCTCCTACTCCACCATCGGCCAGGAGCGGGACACCAACCCGGTGCTTACCTATCCCGACATGGAAGCCTTTGTCCAAGGCCAACTTAACGCCCTCCCCGCCTACCCGAAATACTACGCCCACATGGGTCCTATAAACCTGATGGGACCCTCGCCTATATCCAACGCTTCGTTGCCGATCCTGGATCCGACCGACCTGCCGGACGAGGCTGCGGTGATCGACATCCGGCCCCGACAGTCGTTCGCCGACGGTCACCTTCCTGGTTCGATCGGACTGGAAATGAGCCCACAGGTGGCGGTATGGGCGGGTTGGCTGATCCCGTTCAACGCCCGGGTGGTTATCGTGGCCGAGCCCGATCAGGATATCGACGAAGCGGCCAGACAGTTCCGGCGGATCGGCTTCGACGATCTGGCCGGAGTGGTTTACGGGCTTTCCGATTACCATCTGCCACTCAATTCGTACCGAACCCGAACCGTGTCGGATCTGGCCCAAGCCCTGGCCGAAGGAGCGGATATTCGGGTGATAGATGTTCGCTCCCCGGAGGAATGGAACGCCGGGCACATCAGGGGTTCGGTCAACGGATATGTGCCCGATCTGGTGAGCCATCTTCCCGATAATATGGATGGGGATGGAGCCACCTGGGTGATTTGCGGAACCGGATACCGGGCAACCGCCGCCGCCGGATTGCTGGAGCTACAGGGGATTTCGCCGTTGGTGGTGGAGCGGGGAGGGGTTCCTGACGTGCTATCCCTGATTGAAGCCGGTTAGAACCCTATGCAGTACGGGTTTGTTATCGATCAGACCGCCTGCATCGGATGTCATGCCTGTACGGTGGCGTGCAAAACCGAACACGACGTACCCCTGGGGGTAAACCGTACCTGGGTCAAGTACATCGAGTCCGGCACCTGGCCCGACACCACCAGAGCGTTTTCGGTGATGCGTTGCAACCATTGTGCGGATGCCCCCTGCGTGACCATCTGTCCCACCGGAGCGCTCTTTACCCGCCCGGACGGGATAGTCGATTTCGATACCAGCCTCTGCATCGGTTGCAAAAGCTGTATGCAGGCCTGTCCTTACGATGCCCTCTACATCGACCCGCAGGACAACACCGCCCAGAAGTGCAACTACTGTGTTCATCGGGTTGAGGTAGGGCTGGAGCCGGCCTGCGTGGTGGTCTGTCCCGAGGGGGCGATCATATCCGGCCTGGTTGACGATCCCTCCACTCCAATATCCCATCTGCTGGCCACCGAACAGCTGCTCCAACGATCTCCCGAGCAGGGTACCCGTCCCAACCTTTGGTACCGGGGGGCGGATCCCGACGCCATAAACCCGCTGGGAGCGACCGATTCGGGAGACGGAGGGTTGTGGAAGGACCCGGCCCCGTCCTTTATGACCGTTGACCTAACCCCACCCCAGGGACGGTCGGGCCGAAGGGCTGGCTCGGTGCCGGAAGATCGGCCTTCTCCTCCCCGGGTGGTCTATAACGCCGACCATCCCCGACCGTGGGGTTGGCGGGTCTCCAGCTATTTCCTCACCAAGGGGATTTCGGCGGGAGTAGCCATGGTTATGGCGATAGCTTTGGCGGCCGGACTGGGCACGGAGGGCTCTTTAATCAGGTGGATCGCCCCGTTGATAGCCGGGTTCTTCCTTTTTGTCACCGGGGTGTTGCTGGTGGCCGACCTTAAACGACCGGATCGGTTCGTCTATGTCTTGCTCAAAGGGAACCCACGTTCCTGGCTGGTGAGGGGAGCGTGGATTCTCACTGCCTACGGGGGGCTGATCGGCCTGTGGCTCCTGTTCGGTTTGCTGGGTAACGACCCGGCTCTGGCCGTAGTGATCTGGGTGACCGGGGTGGTAGGTATCGGGGCAGCCGGTTACACCGCCTTTCTGTTCGGCCAGGCCGAGGGAAGAGATCTCTGGCAATCCCCCACCCTGTTATGGCATACGCTGGCCGGGGCACTGACCGCCGGAGCCGGGACGATGGCCCTACTGACCGGTGGATTGGGGATAGAGAATGGGGAGACGATAGAGCGGACTTCGACCTGGTGTTTGATAGCTGGACTGGTCGCCCTCGGAATTATTTCGGCTCTTGAGCTCCGGTCCAAGCATCCCACCGAGAACGGTCGGGCCGCCTTCCACCATCTGACCAGAGGGGCCTGGGCCAGGGAATGGTGGTGGGGAGGCCACCTGCTGGGAGTTCTGATACCGCTGGGTTTGGCAACGGCCTACCTGATCGGCGGGAGCGAATCCGGCCTGCTGATAGGCGCAGGCGGAGCGGCGGCGATGATCGGGTTATGGCTGGCCGACGACGCGTTCGTTCGAGCGGGCCAAAGCGTCCCCTTGTCCTAGCAAGAGGGAAGGAGCCATGGACAGAAACCTTCTATAAACTGGGGGAAACACTTACAAGAACGCAAAAAACCGCACACCTCACCCGGCTACGCCGGGTCCCCACCCCCGCCGCACACCACCTGATTCGGAGCGTGGTCAACCATGCCCGGACTGAAGCCGGGAGACTGCGGTTCGGCTGTTCGCTCCATACAAATATGTTCCCTCAATTGCCGGGGATCCGATCGGGATACCTACCTCTTGCCCGGCCTTCGGTGCTTGGCAACCCCCTACGTATCATGACCGAGGGACAAATTCAACCCCTAATTTCGGGAACGCGAAAAAACCCCCCAAGCACCTCAAATCACCTAAACAGGAGGCCGTGCGCCCCCTTGGGGTTAGGAATTGGCGGGATTTTGGTCTTATGCCGAAGCCTCGGGTCAGAGTCCTTGGTCTTCCAACTCCTGCTCAAAATGGGTCACCGCCGCTCCGGTTTCAGACTCTGACCACCCCATTTCCTCAGCTAGAAGGTCGGCAATGGGGCGGGCCCATTTTCTGCCGTGATCTTCCGAGGACCAGGCCAGCCTGGTGCGGCGCAGGGCGAAGTCGCCGACCGTGGCCACGGCTTCGTGGCGGACGGTGTAGACCACCTCGGCCAACGCTATCGGTGCCGGGTCCATTATCTGACGAAGCCGGGGTTCAGACTCCAACAGGTCAAGCAGGTTCTCGGAGTGGGTCCCGTATCGAGCGATCAGATGGGCACCGTATCCGGCGGGTAACCCGATCCGTTCTAAGCGGGATCGAACCCGGGGTTCCAGATCGTCTCCTATCCCCGCCCCCGATAGCGGAAGGCGATGGGTTGGAGACGGTACCGACACCCCCAGATGGCTGCAGACCTTATCGACCGCCTCGGCGGCGATGACCCGGGCCGAGCTGAGCTTGCCCCCCGAAATGGAAAACGCCCCCGGCCGATGCTCGACGATCCGATGTTCCCGCGAGGCGGAGGCGGTAGCGTTACCTCCCCCGGTCAGGGCGCGGACTCCGGCGAAGGCCGCCAAGGGGGGTTCTGCGACCTGTTTCAGGTAGCGGCCGAGATGGTCCTGCAGATACTCCTGGTCGGCCTGGTCCGGGCGCACCCTACCCGGATCACCTTCGTACCGGGTGTCGGTGGTACCTACCAGGGCCAGCCCGTTCCAGGGGATCAGGAACAGCAGGCGTCCGTCGTCCGTATGAGGGATAACCAGGGCATGATCGCCTAACCCGAGAGCCTCCGGCCGGTAAACCAGATGAACCCCTTTCGAAAGCCGAATGGGTTCTCCACCGGACCGTCCGTTAGCTACCGGGGTGGGGGAGGCCCAGGTGGCCGAGACCACCGCTCTAGACCTGACCTGTCCCACCTGGTCATACTCCGCCACCGAAACCACCCAACTCTTCCCATCGGATGCGATGCCGGTGGATTTCATTCTTGAGGCCGCCACTGCTCCGTCGGCGACTACCGCTGTCTTGAGCAGGGACATAACCAGGCGGGCGTCGTCGGTTTGGGCATCGCGGTAGACGAACCCGCCCCGGGGTGCGTCAAGGCATAACTCGGGAAAAAAGGTCGCCAGGGCTTCGGAATCGAGGCGTCGATGACGTACCTCTCCCGAGCGCCGCCCCAGCCGGTCGTAAAGGGTTAATCCCGCCTTCAGCCCGACCGCTTTAAGCGGTCCGATGGTCATCCAGGCCGGCAGGTTTAACAGCCCCCCACCTTTCAAGAGTGGGATCACAAAGTCGAGATCGTTATACAGGTGGTCGGCGGTTCTACGCAGAATCTCCTGTTCCCTTAAACCCTGACGGATCAGGCCGAATCTCAGCTGCGGCAGGTAGCGAATCCCGCCGTGGATCAGCTTGGTCGACTTGCCGGAAGCACCCCCGGCGAAGTCGTCCTGCTCCACCAGGGCGACCGTCAGCCCCCGGGCGGCGGCGTCCCGAGCAATGGAAGCTCCGATAACTCCTCCGCCCACCACCAAAAGATCGAAAACGGTCGGCTCGAACAGTGCTCGCCGAGCCGAATGATGGGTCCATGTCCCCTGGGATACCGGATAATCAGCCACTTCTTTAAAGAAACGCCGGGTCGGGGTTAACTCAGCCCCGTTTCCCGGAACGCCTGCCGCGGTGGTAGATATCGATGAATCGGTCGACCTCGTAGCGGGAGATGGCGTCGCCGAGGACGTCTAAGGGCAGGTCTTCAAGTCGGCGAAAACGAACGCAGCTTTTGCCCATGTCCAGCCTCTTGCCGGTGGCTTTATAGGCCTCTTCGAAAGTTTGTCGGGCCTCCTCGTCGGCGTATACCCCCGACAGATAAACCGACATATGGCGTTTCTGGGAGGCCAGCGCCGCATACATGAGCGGCTTGCCGTTGTAGGTGTCGGCCAGGGTCGAAAGTGGGACCTCATAGGTGATCATCCCCCAACGCATCTCCTCCTCGTATCCATCCGGCAGATGGTCGAGGATGACCGACCGCACCGCAGCCAAAGCCGTCCGTCGTTCCGACGGCAAACCCGCAAGGTACTCGTCTACGGTGGTGGCGTCTGATCGCATCAAGGCCACATAATAGAGGGGTTAAAGGGGAAAGAACACCGGAACCAGTGCCACCACGATGCCCAGCACCACCACCGTGAGAGGGGTTCCCACCCTCAGGTAGTCGGATGCCCGATAGCCACCCGCCCCCATGACCAACAGGTTGGCTTTATGGCTGAACGGGGTCATAAACGCCGCCGATGCCGCCAGGCTCACCCCCATCATGACCGCGTAAGGGTTCATCCCCAGCTGGGCCGCCGTTTCCAGGGCGACCGGGGCCAACAGCACCACCGCCGGAGCCCCGTCCAAGGCCTGACTTAACAGGCTGGCCAGTACCACCAGGGCGACGAGGATGGCGTAGGAACCCAGCGGCCCCACCCATTCGCCGACCCGATCCACCAGAAGCAGGGCCGCACCGGTACTTTCCATGGCGAAACCCACCGGTAGTACCGCAGCCACCAGAAAGATGGTTCGCCACTCTATCGCCCGATAGGCCTCCTCCATGGTGACGGTTCCGAACAACAGAACCAGGCTGGCGGAGGTAAAGGCGGCCACATGGATGGGCTGGATCCCCAGTACCACCATGGCCACCATCAAAAGCAGCGCCCCCAACGCAATCGGTGCCTTTTCCGGACGTCTGGGCCGGGTTCCCGCCGGGGAAAGGAGCACGAAATTAGGGTCGGACGCCAGCAGCCGAATCCTTTCCCAGGGGCCGCGCACCAAAAGGGCGTCACCGAACCGGATGGTCAGATCGGCCAGCCCCTTGTAGATGGAACCTCCGTCACGCCAGACCGCCAGCAGGGTAAGCCCATAGCGATCTCGGAAGCGGAGCTCGCTCGGCGTTTTGCCGTCCAGTACCGAACGGGGGGCCAGGGCCGCCTCGACTATCCCGATGTCCTCGGACTCCAGCTCCTCCTTACCGGTTCGGGAGTGCACTTCGAGGTTACCCAGGCGCACCAATCTTTCCAGGCGAGACGCATCACACGCCACCAAGAGGCTGTCGCCGGCCTGCAAAACCTTATCCGCCCCCACGTCCAGCCGGGTTTCCCCGTCGCGGATGATGCCCCCGATGGTCACGCCTGCCAGCTCGCTCAGCCGGCTGGAACCGATGCTGGAACCGACCAGCGAAGAGGTTGGGGGGATTCGTAGCATCGAAATGTTATCCGAGAGGTCCTCTAAAGCGGCCAGCCCCAACCGCTTGACCCAGAAATTCGAGTCGGACCGCATTTTGTGTAGAAGGGATCGTGGTCCGAGGGCGATAACCTGGTCTCCGGCCCTTATGATCCGGCCCGCCAGGTTGTCCTGCAGTACGGTTCCCTCCCGGATCACCCCCACGATCACCGCCCCGTAATGGTTCTTGAAACGGGCTTGACCGGGGCTGGTGTCGGCCAGCACGGAGGAGGGAGGAACTTCGAAGCTGATAGCGGTAAACCCTCCGATCGGCCTCGGGAGCAGCCGGGCGGAGGTCGGGCGAATTTCTATTCTCCCCACCCGGATCAGATCCTCCAGGTCCGAAAGCCTGCCCTCCACCAGCAGGGTGTCGCCTTCTTTCAGTCGGGTGCCTCCGGTGGGGGAAATCCGTTTCGAGCCCCGCAGAATGTTGACTACCTGGATTCCCAAGGTGCCGGACAGATTGGCCTCGGACAGGGTGAGGTTATCCAAGGTGGAGTCGTTCGGGATGCGGACGGTGAATAAGCGCTCCTCCAGCCGGTAGACGTGGGTCAGCTCCTCGGCTTCCGACTCGGCCGGACCGACCAGACGGTCGGGCAGCAGCTTCCGTCCGACTGTGATCATGAACAAGATCCCCACCCCCAGGAGAACCAGGCCGATGGGAGTGAAATCGAACAGACCGAAGGGGGCCAGGTTGCGTTCGGAGATGATGGTGGCGGCCACGATATTGGGCGGCGTCCCCACCATGGTGGTAGTGCCACCCAGGATCGACCCAAAGGCGAGGGGCATCATAAGACGAGAGGGGGACAACGCCGCCCGGCGGGCGATACCTGCCACCGCCGGCATCAGAACCGCAGTGGCGGCGATGTTGTTCATAAACCCGGAAAGAATCCCCGACACCAGCATCAAGATGACCACCAAAGGGATTTCCTTGTTTCCGACCAGCGCATAGACCCGATTGGCCACCACGTCGGCCACTCCGGTGTAAAGGAGGGAGGCGCTGATCACGAAGATGGCCAGCATGGTGATCACAGCCGGAGAGGAAAAGCCGCTGAAGGCCTCGGTCGGGCCCACATAGCCGGCCAGGATCAGAACCACCAGGCCTAGGAAGGCGGTGAGGTCTACCGGCAGTCGGGCGGTCAGGAAGAGATAGGCCATGACCACCAGCAGCAGCCAGAGGGCGGCGATCTGCCAGGTCAACTCAGATCGACCCGAAGGAATGTAAAGCCCGGCATCACAGAACCCATAATTGGGGGATGAAGATCACGGACAGAACCCAGAACAGAATGCTGAGTGGCACTCCGGCGCGCAGGAAGTCGGTGTATCTGTAGCCGCCTGCGTTGTAGACCATCATGTTGGTCTGATATCCGACCGGGGTGGAGAACCCGGCCGAGGCGGCGAAGGTGATGACCAGCAGGAATGATCGGGGGTCCACCCCCAACGCCTCGGCCGAGGAGATGGCGATCGGTGCCAGCAGAACGGCGGCGGCGGCGTTGCTGATCATGTTGGTGAGGACCGAGGTCAGCAGGTAGAGAACCGCCAGGACCGCTACCGGACCCATATCGCCCACCATCCCCAGCGCCCAATCGGCGATCGTCTCGGCCGCTCCGGAGGTTTGCATGGCCGTCCCCAGCGGGAGGATGCCTGCCAGCACAAAAATCACCTGCCAGTCGATGGCGTGGTAGGCCTCCTCCATGGTCAGAACGCGGGTCAGAAGCAGCGCCAAACAGCCCAGCAGGGCGGCCACCAGCATGGGGAAGACGTCAAAGGCTGCCAGCCCGATCACGACGGCGAAGACCGCCAAAACCAGCGGTGCCCGGCGTCGTCCGATCCGCCGGGGCATTTCGTTGAGCACGATGAAATCGTCGCTGCGGCGAAGCGCCCGGATGTCCTCTTCGTGGGCTTGGAGAAGTATCTCGTCGCCGAGGCCGAACCGAACCGAACTCAGCTGGTCGTTGATGGACTCTCCTCTTCTCAGCAGGGCCAGAACCAAGGCCTTGTAACGGTTCCTGAAATCGACTTCTTTGAGGGTGTGGCCGATCAGCTCGGAGGCCGGGGCGATCAGTACCTGGACCAGACGGAGGTCGTCTTCCTGAAAAATTTCGTCCCGCACCTCGAAGTCGGCGTTCAGTTCCAAACCCATCGTGTCCCGCAGCAACATCAGCTCGTCGAAACTTCCTCGGACCAGCAGCACGTTGTCGGGTTCCAGGACCTGGCGAAGGGGGGCCCAACCGGCGTCTCCGCTACCCAGAACCCGGATCACGGTCACATCGTGCTCGTCTCCGAGATGGCTGTCGATCACCGTCTTTCCTACCAGGGGCGAGTCGCTTTGGATGCGCATCTCGGTTACGTATTCGTCCAGGTGAAAGGTGGTTAACGGCTCCACATCACGGTCGGGTAGGAGCCATTTTCCAAACACCAGGAAATAGAGCATTCCGGCGAAGAAGAGGATCAGCCCCATCCGGCTGAACTCGAACATGCTGAAGGCACCGTATCCGGCCTGCTCGGAGATGGAGTTGACCAACAGGTTGGTGGAGGTGCCGATCAGGGTGCACACCCCGCCGAACTGGGAGGCGTAGGAAAGGGGGATAAGGAGCTTGGAGGAAGACAGTCGTCGTCGGTTGGCCAAAACCCCTACCAACGGGATAAACACGGCCACGGCGGCGGTGTTGTTGACGAAGGCCGACATTAAGGTCACCGCCGTCATCACGGTCACCAGAGCCCAGAAATGATTCCGCCCGAAGCGAACCATCAACCTGCCCACGTAATCGGTGGCACCGGTATGGCTCAATCCGGCACTAAGCACGAACATGGCGGCCACGGTTACGGTGGCGGAGTTGCTGAAACCGGCCAAGCCTTCGAGCGGGGTAACCAAACCCAAGCCCAGCAGAGCCCCCAGGCACAGCATGGCCACCATATCCAAGGGGAACTTTTCGGTGACGAACAGCACGACCGTAGCCAGCATGATGACCAGGACGAGGACGGCATCTCCGGACATAGGGGGTGGCCTATCGGATTAAACCAACGAAGGGGAAACGGTCATTATCGATAGGTAATACCTTATCAGCACCAGGCCGTCACCCACCGACCGGTTTTAGCCCATATGCGAAGATGAATCCACCTCAGGGGGAAACCTGGGCCGGATATCCTTATCATCGGAATCCGCCTACCTGCCGTAGTGAGAAAAAATGTGTTTTCAGCCCGACTCTCTGCCTCCTATCCCTCGGGGGACCCGCCAGGCGCAGGGCCAAGATCTGGTCCTGACCGCCCGCGACGGCAACCGCCTGGCCGCCTTCGAAGCCAAAGGAACCTCGGCCTCCGAAGCCGCGGTAGTGGTTTTGCCTGACGTACGAGGGTTGTTCCGCTTCTATAAACAGCTGGCGGTCTACCTGGCGGCCGCCGGTTACGACTCCCTGGCCATCGACTATTTCGGACGCACGGCCGGTTTGGGGGAGCGTCCGGACGACTGGGACTTCTGGCCGCACGTATACGACACCACCTTCGGCGGCATCAGAGACGATGTAACCGCAGCGGTCTCGCATCTGCGTCAATCCGATCCCGACCTTCCCGTCTTCACGGTCGGGTTTTGCTTCGGCGGCTCCAACTCCTGGCATCAGGCCGCCAACGGGCTGCGGCTGTCCGGCGTGGTGGGTTTCTACGGTAAACCCCGCCGTCCGGAGGAGGAAGCCGGTGCCATTGATCGGGTAACCGGCATGGCCTGTCCGGTGCTGGCTTTGATGGGAGGAGACGATCCCAGCATTCCCCTAGAGGAGGTCGACCGGTTTGAGCAGGCTCTGACCGAGGCCGGAGTTCCCCACCAGGTGATCACCTACCCCGGAGCACCGCACTCCTTTTTCGACCGCCGCCTGGAAGAGTTCGCCGAGGAATCCGCCGATGCCTGGGAGCGGATGCTCGACTTTTTCGCCGCCAACACCCAACCGAGGTCATAAACAATGCCACCCGTGATCGAAACCCGAGGGCTCACCAAGTACTACGGAGAAACCGCCGGAATAGTCGACCTGGACCTGGCCGTGGATCCCGGAGAGGTATTCGGCTTTATCGGTCCTAACGGTGCCGGCAAGACCACCACCATCCGCCTCCTGCTCAACTTCCTCCAACCCACCCGAGGTTCGGGAACCCTTTTCGGCTTGGACATGGTGGCCGAGTCGGTGGCCATCCGCCGTCGGGTGGGCTATTTACCGGGTGACCTGGCCCTCTATCCGTCGATGACCGGACGGGAGTTCCTTCTTTATTTCAGCAGGTTACGGGGAATCGACACCGCCTCGACCACGGTTCGGCTGGCCGAGCGTTTCGAGCTGGACCTGGACCGGCGTATCAAGGAATATTCCAAAGGGAACCGACAGAAGGTGGGCCTAGTCAACGCGTTCATGCACCAGCCCGACCTGTTGATACTGGACGAGCCGACCGGTGGCCTTGACCCTCTGATGCAGCAGGAGTTCGCCGCCCTGGTTCGAGAGGTCGGCCGCGAGGGACGGACCGTCTTCCTATCCTCGCATTATCTGCCGGAGGTGGAACGGATTGCCGACCGGGTGGGTATCGTCCGCCTCGGCCGCCTGATCGCAGAAGACACCCTGGAGGGGTTCCGTACCCGCATCCATTCCAACCTGTCGATCGAGTTCCCGGCACCGGTTGACGAAGCCGGCTTCGCGGGCTTGGCAGGAGTCAACACGGTAGAGGTCGAAGACGGGGGGAAACGGCTGAAGCTGAGCGTCTCAGGTCCTCAGCAGGAGGTGATAAGAGCCGCTGCCGACGCCGGAGCGGTCGCCATCCACTCCGAAGAGGCCGACCTGGATGAGGTGTTTCTCACCTACTACGGGTCAGACCACCAACCGTGATTCTTGCCAAGACCCTTCTGGATCGCCGCCGAGCCCTGATCGGCTACAGCCTGGGCTTGAGCTTCCTGGTCTTTTGGGTGGGGGCACTTTTTCCGGTTCTGCGCGACAACGAAGGCTTCGCCGACATCATGGAGAGGGTTCCCCAGGAGATGTTCGCCGCCTTCGGGATGGACCTCGAAACCTTTCTGACCGCCGCCGGTTTCGTGTTCGCCGAGTTCTTCGCCCTGTTCGCCCCGCTTTTCATCCTCCTGTTCGTGATCAGTTCGGTAACAGGCGAGATCGTCGCGGAAGAGCGGGACGGGCTGATGGACATGGTGCTTTCCAATCCGGTGTCCCGTAGACGGGTTTTCTTGGAGAAGGCGGCCGGGGTAGCGGTAGGCTCTTTCCTCACCGTAACGGCGATAACGGCCTCGCTTCTGATAACCAACCCGGCGTTCGGGCTCGGCCTGCAGGTGGGTGGGATTCTGGCTACCGGCCTGTCGCTGTTCCTGTTAGGAAGCACTTTCGGCGGGGTGGCGCTGCTGGTAGGAACCTTGACCGCCCGGCCCGCTGCAGCCGGGGGGATAGCCGGAATGACGGCCTTTCTGTCCTGGTTCGCCACCGGCTTCTCGAACCTCTTCACCTGGTTGGAAGGCGTGGCGGCCCTCAGCCCGTTTACCTGGTATCAGGAGCCCAACCCACTCACCGCCGGTTTCGGCGTGGGATACCTTTGGCTCGCCTTGTCCACGCTGGTTTTGGTAGCCACGGCCACGATGCTGTTCGACCGGAGGGACATAGCCATCGAGCGACAAGTGCTACCCGATGTCGGCTCCTTGCTGTGGGGACGGACCGCTCGGATCAGCCGACCTCGAACCGCCTGGCTACTTTCCACCCCGTTTGGCAAGACCCTCTGGGATCGCCGTCGGACCATCTGGGCCTGGGGTGGAGGCCTCGGCCTGCTGGCACTGGCCATGTTCTCGGCCTGGCCCACCATGGCCAGGGACGCCGACGCCCTGGCCGGTTTGATCACCGCCATGCCCAGGGAGGCGTTCGCCGTCTTCGGCATTACCAATCCGGAGGCCTTGGTGACGCCCGCCGGGTTTATCTCATCGCGCACCTACCAGTCGATCGGCCCGATCGTGGTGATCATCTTCTGTGTTCGGGGGGTGTCCACCGCCCTGGTCGGACAGGAGAAATCAGGAACGCTCGACCTGGTCCTGTCCAACCCCTCCTCACGCCGCCGGGTGATCGCCTCCAAGCTGGCCGGAGTAGGACTTTCAGCGGGTTTGGTGGTGCTCGTCCCGACCGCGGTGGCGCTGCTCGGCGACCGGCCTTGGGAGACGGAACTCGGAGTGGGGCCTATTTTGGCGGCCGGTGCCGGACTCTTTCTGCTGGGAAGCTTCTTCACTGCTTTGGCCCTCCTGCTCTGGGCGGTCAAGGCCTCCCTCCCGGCGGTTCCCATAGCCGGTTTCGTAGCTTTCGCCACCTTCATGATGAACGGGCTGGGTGCCCTGGCGGACGGGTTGCAGCCGGTCCGACTGCTTTCCCCCTTCTACTGGTACTTCGGGGACACACCCCCACTCGCCAAAGGCTTCGAGCCCGCCTATTTCCTGCTGCTGATCGGAACCGCCCTCATGGTGACCCTGGCCGTCTCCCGATTCGGTCGAAGGGATATAGGTATCTGACCGGACCGCTCGGCCTGAATCACCCTGACAAAGGACGAGGATTCAGGATTCTCTAGAAGCGTTTTGGCCCTCTCGATATAAGGGGGTTGAAAATGTCCCACAGGCATGATACGTAGGGGGTTGCCAAGCACCGAAGGCCGGGCAAGAGGTAGGTATCCCGATCGGATCCCCGGCAGTTGAGGGAACATATTTGTATGGAGCGAACAGCCGAACCGTAGTCTCCCGGCTTCAGTCCGGGCATGGTTGACCACGCTCCAAATCAGGTGGTGCG
>VXMP01000047.1 GCA_009841075.1 Acidimicrobiia bacterium
TCCAAATCAGGTGGTGTGCGGCGGGGGTGGGGACCCGGCGTAGCCGGGTGAGGTGTGCCGTTTTTGAGATTCCGTGAGGGTTTTCCCAGTTTATAGGTGCTTTCACTCCGAATCTTAGGCATCTGACCTATTTGTGATCTGTGAATCTTGAGGTAGGGGGACGTGGTTGGTGACGTTGTGAACCTTGGGTTCGGGAGGTGAGCAGGTGAAGGTGAAAATTGACCGGCTTGGTAGTCTGGGTGTCCCCACCGAATTTGGAGGCTCCCCACCATGGCTACCCCGCACATTTCCGCTCAGGATGACGCCTTCGCCGAGTCGATCCTGCTCCCGGGCGACCCGCTCCGGGCCCGTTACATTGCCGAGGGGTTTCTCGAAGACGTAACCGAGGTGACCGCGGTACGCAACATGCTGGGGTTCACCGGAACCTATAAGGGGATTCCCGTTTCGACCATGGGAACCGGAATGGGGATTCCTTCGGCCTCGATCTACGTCACCGAGCTGCTTCGTTTCTACGGGGTGAGAAGGCTGATAAGGGTAGGGAGCTGCGGCGGCATTTCGACCGACGTGAAGATGCGGGATGTCATCCTGGCGATCGGGGCCGGAACCGATTCGCTCACCAACCGCACCCGTTACAACGGCTGGGACTACGCCCCCACCGCCAACTTCGAGCTGCTCCGGGCGGCGGCGGATGCGGCTTCCGACCTGAATATCCAGACCCACGTGGGGAACCTCCATTCCTCCGATCTGTTCTACAACACCTACACCGACTCACTCAAGTTTTGGCAGAGGATGGGGGTGCTGGCGGTGGAGATGGAAACCGCGGCCATCTACTCCCTGGCCGCCGAGGCGGGGGCTCAGGCACTCAGCATCGTCACCGTGTCCGATCACCTGGTTACCGAGGAGCAGACCTCTTCGGAGGAACGGGAACGTACCTTCGATCAGATGGCGAGGATCGCTCTGGAGGCGATCCACAAGCTGGAGCAGTAGCGGTCAGACCCCCCAGCGGGTAACCATCACGAAGAAGGCGAACACCACCAGGAGGGTGTCCACCCATCCCACCACACTCGACCGACGGGATAGTCGGGCGACCTGCTTGGGTTCGCCCCGTTCGAAGGCGGCGGCGATGACCTTCCCGTTGGGACCGATGATCGTCATCGCCAGCACCGCACCCACAATCACCACCAGGATGCCGACCACCACAAAGGGGTCGGTCATCTCGTAGACATCGTCCGACAGTCCGACCAGCCCGAAGCCGGTTACGAAAACCACAATCGCCGCCGGGGTGTGCACCGCCCGACCGATCCAAACGGTGGCCCGGTGCCAGGCGGCGGAGGTGTTGTTACCTGCCCGGGTCAGGTAAGGGCCGACCAAAGCCCTGGTCAGGTTGGCACCCAGCCAGGCACCCGCACCCAAAATATGCAGGAACAACATCAACTCGAACATTGTCAACTCGAACATTTTGATCCAGGCTCCTTCGCAGAATTGTCGTTCCAGATTAGCGAGGGGCTTGGCCATTCCTGCGCCGGTAGTGGTAGCGTTAATCGGGAACCTGATGGCGCACCCGTGAGGCCGGTTGCCGTCAAGTTCCTGGGCCATCCGAGGCGTTTTAGAGTTTTTGCTCCAAATCGGTTACAAACCGGTAGTACAATCACTAAAAATTATTCTCGGATAAACCGGGGCAGCAGATCATGCGCCGACCAGGTTGCACGACACAATGGCGCTGGTCTCTCCGACCTTGCCGAAATTTCATAAGACAATCAGGAAGGGAACCATGGACATCAACACTGTAAGGACAGGCGGGGTGCTGGTGATAAAAGCGGAGGGCCGGATCGACGGCTCCAACTCGGCCGATTTCCTGGGTTCTATACAGGCGGTTATCGACGACGACGACACCGGCGTGGTTTTGGATTTCGGCGGGATCGACTACATAAGCAGCGCCGGCCTACGGGTGATCCTTTTGCTCGCCAAGGAACTCCGCGGAACCAACACCGGTTTCGGGATATGTTCGCTCTCCAGCGCCGTGCAGGAGATCTTCAGCATCAGCGGGTTTGACCAGATCATCACGGTATCGGACACCGAAGAGCAGGCCGTCAAGTCATTGCAGTAGAGCACGGAACCCAAATCCATCACCCGGCGATAAAGATGTGTGTGAGGTTCTGAGCAAGACATGACATTCCCAGCCCCGCCCCCCCAGCCCGAGATGGTCCGAGGCCCTAACACCACCGGACCGTACAAGATTCTGGTAGTCGACGACGAGCCCGATCTTCAGCCTCTGATACTCCAGCGGATGCGCCGTCCCATCCGCAACGGCCAGTACCGGTTCGTCTTTGCCCAGAACGGTATCGAAGCCCTCCGCACCTTGGCCTCCGAGCCCGATATCGACCTGGTGGTGTCGGATATAAACATGCCCCAGATGGATGGGCTGACCCTCTTGGAACAGATCCCGAGCGTCAACCCCAACATTCGTTCGATCATCATCTCCGCCTACGGGGATATGCAGAACATCCGAACCGCCATGAACCGTGGGGCATTCGACTTTGTAACCAAGCCGCTCGACTTCAAAGATCTGCGCCACACCATCGACAGAACCCTTCGTAACCTGGTGGAATGGCGTGAAGCCTTGGCTTCCCGTGACCAGTTGGTGATGCTGCAGAACGAGCTTGATCTGGCCTCCAAGATCCAGCTGTCGATCCTGCCTACCGAGTTTCCCACCCACGAGCTTTATCAGGTCCACGCCCACATGGAACCGGCCCGAAACGTAGGTGGAGACTTCTACGACGTCATCATGTTGGAGAGAGACCATATCGGGGTGGCGGTAGCCGACGTTTCCGACAAAGGTGTTCCGGCTTCCCTGTTCATGATGTCGAGCCGGACCCTGCTGAAGGGAACCGCCATCGGCGGATACGGCCCGGGTCAACTGTTGGCGGACGTCAACGATCTGCTGTATGCCGATAACGAGACCACCATGTTCGTCACCATCTTCTATGCGGTTTACTCCCCGGTAACCGGGGAGATGAACTACGCCAACGGCGGACATAATCCCCCCTTGATTATCCACAGTGACGGGAGCTCGGACTTCCTGCCACAGATCGGCGGGGTAGCACTGGGAATAGCGGACGGCCTGACCTACCGCCAAAGCTCCATATTCCTACAACCCGGCGACACCGCCCTCCTTTATACGGATGGGGTAACCGAGGCCATGAATGCCGATAGTGAAGAGTTCGGTACCGACCGCCTCCAGGCCATCTTCCGAGAAAGGCCCCCCCGGTCGGCTCAAGAAACCAACGACCTCGTTTTCGAGGCGGTTCACGCCTTCGCCGGGGACGTTGCCCAATCGGACGATATTACATGCCTGGCCATCTCCAGAGCCCAGAAGTAGCGGCAGATCGCCGCTTGATCTTCGATTTCGAGGAGGTGGAGGGGGAGACCGCCCTGGAGATGCTGAAGACCATGTTGGCACGGGTCGATCAGGTCGGCCAGGAAGAAGGGTGGCCGCATAGGCTGCTCAATCGGGTTTTGCTGTGCGTGGAGGAGCTTTCGCTTAATACCCTGACCTATGGCCGACAGAACGGCATGACCGGGTTTCAGGTGATATTAACTCCCGGTTCGGAAGTCGTTCTTCTGGAGATGCTAGACAACGGTGCCCCCTTCGATCCGACTAAAGACGCTCCGATTCCCGACCTTCAGTCCGGGATAGAAGACCGACCAGTCGGAGGCTTAGGCGTTTATCTGGTAAAAGAGATGGTCGATAGCTTTGATTATCGAAGGGAAGATGGTTGGAATCATCTCCAGATCACCATCAGGTGGCACCGGTAGTCGACGAGCCCCCGAGCCAGGTATCAGGTTTGAGAGCTGTTCACCGCCGGATACTGGGGTTCGCCCTGTTCGCGCTGGTTTTGATGAGCTGCTCTACCTCTTCCGATCCGGCGGACCAGAACGGCGACAACCCGGTCCCCGAGCCGGTCACCACTACCGCCCCGTCACCAGAGGGCACCCCCGGGGTAACCGACCAGACGGTACTCTTCGGGCAGTCGGCTGCCCTGACAGGACCCGCCGAGGAGCTGGGTTTGGAAATGAGCCTGGGTATCAACACCGCCTTCCACGAAGCCAACTCCGCCGGAGGGGTTAACGGCCGTCTCCTGGAGTTGGTAACCCTTGACGACACCTACGAACCGGAGCTGGCCATCGACAACACCCTTCGTCTTATCGAGGTAGAGCAGGTGTTCGCCCTGATCGGTGAGGTCGGGACCCCCACCTCCCGTTCCGCCACCCCGATCGCAGAACGGTACGATGTCCCGTTCATCGCCCCTTTTACCGGCGCGGCCTTTCTGCGGTCTGATGCCCGGACCAACGTGGTGAACCTTCGGGCCTCCTACGCCCAGGAGACCGAGGAGATGGTGGCCCGGATGACCGAGGATCTGGGTATAGAACGAATCGCCATTATGTACCAGGACGACTCTTTCGGACGTACCGGACTTCAGGGGGCACAGGCCGCCCTGGAGCGCCGCGATATGGTACCGGTTTCGGTCGGGATCTATCCCCGCAACACGGTTGCCATCAAAACCGGACTGATGGATTTGACGATGGGCGACCCCGAAGGGGTGATCGTGGTGGGGGCCTACCGTCCGGTGGCGGCCCTTATCTCCTGGGCCCGACACACCGGCTTCGACCCGATCTTCATCACTATTTCCTTCGTGGGGAGCAACGCCCTGGCCAGGGAACTCGGTTCTGAGGGCGAAGGTGTGTATGTGACCCAGGTGGTTCCCTTCCCGACCGACGATTCCATCCCGGTGATCGCCGCCTATCAGCAGGCGTTGGCTTCCTATTCACCGGAGTCGGCCCCGAGCTTCGTGTCGCTGGAGGGCTATCTGGCCGGCCGACTGGCCATTCTTGGGCTGGAAAGCTGCGGCCCGTACCCAACCCGCAGCTGTTTCATGGAGGCTTTACTCAACGACTCCCCCAAAGATATAGACGGATTTCCGCTTACCTTCGGTACAGGCGATAACCAGGGTTCCGACCAGGTTTTCCTTACCTACATCGACAGTGAAGGGCGTTATCAACCCGCCGAACGATTGACGAGGCGGTCGCCGTGAAGGAATTGGTCCGGCGAATCTGGGGGCTGCGCACCCTGATATCGACCCAGATGTACATCGGGATCGGCGGGGTGGTGTTCTTCACCCTGGCCGCCAGTTTGGTGGGCTGGCTTTCTTTCAACCGGGTCGACAGCGCCCAGAGCCGAGTAGCGGAGGTGAGCCTCCCCGAGATGGAAGCAGCCTTCCGTATCGCCGAGTTCAGTCGTACCCTGGCAACGGCCGCGCCTCGTCTGGTAGCCAGCCAGCCCGAAGAGGTGGCTGCGCTAGAAGAGGAAATCGCCACCGCCCAGAGGGGCTTTGAGGAACAGATTCTGGCTCTGCGAGGTTTAGGAGAGGCCGGAGCCGAAAACCAGGAGTATATTTCCAGTTCGCAGGCGGTTTTCTTCCAGCTGTTGTTCAACATCGACCGGATACAAAGCCAGAACAGCGTTTATAAGGAACTGGTCAGACGCTCCGAGGAGTTGAGGCAGGAGGTGATCGACCTTCGCACCAACCTCAACGATCTGATCGTGCCTGCCATCGACGATCAGCTGTTCTATCAGCTGACCGGCTACCGGGAGTTGGGCGAACCCCCGGTGGACCGAAGCGTCTACCTCTCCGAGGCAGAGTTCAACCGCTATCGCCATCTGGCCTCGCTCCAGTCGGAGGCGACCGTGGCCATCCAGCTGATTTCCAGCGGTTTGAGTGTTTCCGACTCGGCCTTCATCGAGCCCTTGCAGGAAAGCTTCGAGTCGACCACCGGCCGCCTGCGGATCAGCCTGGGCGCTATCGAAGGAACCGAGCTGCATGGTCTTTTGACCCCGATTTTTAGTCGACTGTTCGAGATGGACACGGTCGAAGACGACGGATTCGATCTTCTGATCTCCAAGCTGGAAGTAGAAAGAGAGCAGAGTGATCTGTTAGACCAGACCGCTCGTCTTGCCGATGAGTTGATTGTCGAGGTCGATGCGCTGGTTACCGCCGCCAGTCAGGGTGCCGAGGTAGCCAACGAGACCTCCGATCGAACCATCAACACCGGACGAACCCTGCTCCTGGCGATCAGCATCCTGGGTGTTTTGGCGGCCCTGGCCATCAGCTACGGCTTTGTCGGCCGGGTTTTGTTGCGCCGGATCCACATCCTGTCTGCGCGGATGAGGGAGATGGCCGAGGGAGACCTGGAAGGCGAGGTCGATATCGGCGGACGGGACGAGGTGGCCGACATGGCGGCTGCCCTAGAGGTTTTCCGCCGCCACGCCCTGGAGGTTCAGCGTCTTAACCTGGTGGAGAAGATGGCCGCCGAGCTGGTGCAGAAGAACAGCCAGCTGGAAGAGGTACTGTCGGAGCTGGAAAAAGCCCAGGATCAGATCATCGTCCAGGAGAAGCTGGCCGCTCTCGGCGAGGTCACTGCCGGGGTGGCCCATGAGATACGTAACCCTTTGAACTTCGTGAAAAACTTCTCCGAGGCCTCGGAGGAGCTCCTGGAGGAGCTGCAGGAAATACTGGAAGAAGACGAGGTAGACGAAGAAGAGGTCGAGGAATTAGTTTCTGACCTGAACGACAATCTGGAACGGATCCGCAACCACAGCGAACGGGCCAACCGCATCGTCCAGGACATGCTAATGATGGGTAGAGGGGGAGGGGAGTGGCAGTCAGTCGATCTGAACACCACCTTCAACGAGCACGCTCTGCTGGCCTTCCACAGCGCCCGGGCCGCCGACCCCGACTTTCAGCTCCACATCGAACGGGATTTCGATCCCGAAGTGGGCGAAATCGACGCCATCCCCCAAGACCTGGGGCGGGTGTTTCTCAACATGGTGGGTAACTCCTGCCAGGCTACCGACTCGAAGCGGGCCAGACTCAAGGATCGGCCAAAAAGCGAGCCCCGTTACAACCCGACGGTCTGGCTGAAGACCCGGCGGGAAGGCGACCGGGTGCATCTGAGTATCCGAGACAACGGGGAAGGTATTCCGCCGGAGGTGATGGACAAGATCTTCAACCCCTTCTTCACCACCAAACCCACCGACAAAGGCACCGGCCTGGGCTTGGCCATCTCCACCGACATTGTCCGAACCCACGGCGGAACTATTGCGGTGGAATCCGAACCGGGCTCCTACACCGAGATGAAGATCGACCTACCTATCAGGCGGTCCGAAGATCGTGTGGACGAGGTTGACGAAGAAGCCGACGAGCTGGTGGAGATGAGCAACGTTTCGTCAATGCTCCATCGCCCGTAACATTCCCACAAACCCACCTCCGAATACCCCGAACAGCACCCCCGGCAGCAGGGCGGTGGCTATGGCGGTCCCCCAGTCCAGGTCGGCGATGAACCACAGGCCGACCGTCAGAAAACCCACCATCACCGGCAGCCCGATCACCGACAATCTCAGAATGGACTTCCCGAATGCAAGGTCGAAGTTCTGATCGCCGTCATGATCTTCTATGCCTTCAAGATCAACTTGCTCCACCTGGCCACCCCTTTCCGCCTACTCGGAATCAGCGCTCCCTCTTAGCCTAAACGAAAACCCACCGGGAGTTTCAAACCCTCCTAGGTCGGGCCGGAAGCGTAAGATATAGCCATGCTCCATAGCGTTACGGTTCGAGGCTTCAAGTCGATTCAAGAACTTGACCATTTCGAATTGCGGAACCTCAACGTCCTGGTCGGTGCCAACGGATCGGGCAAGAGCAACCTGCTCAGCCTTTTCGGCCTGATGGCCCACCTGATGGAGCAGCGGCTTCAAGCCTGGATTGATCAGGACGGTGGGGTGGATGGGGTACTGTTCGGCGGCCGCAATCGCACTACACGGGTGGACGTGGACCTGGGATTCGGCGACTTCGGATATGGTTTTACCCTGGTGCCTGCCGGGAGCTACCTGGCTTTCTCTCGTGAGGAGATCAATAATTGCGGGGACCCGTTAAACCTGGGTAGCGGCCATTATGAGGCCATCCTGCCAACCCGGCCGGACCATGAATTGGCAGGCTATACGGCGGAAGAAGTCGCCGGTTGGCGACCCTATTACTTCCAAGATGTCGGACGGTTTGCCCATACCCAAGAGTTACGAGACAACTCCGTCCTTAAACTTGATGGAAGTAATCTGGCCTCCTTTCTCCATCTTCCCCGAGAGAAGCATCCGGATCATTTCAGCCTGATTCTTGACACGGTCCGACTGGCTAATCTCTTTCATGTCCGATTTGGTCAACGAGTCTCCTTTCAATGGGCGTATCAACCTGAAGTGGTCGGAAAGGACAGACCCAGGCACTCCCCGTAGCGCATCTCAGCTTTCTGATGGCACGCTGCGCTTTATCGCCCTAACAACCCTTTTGCTACAGCCACAATCCCTAAAGCCGTCTATAATCCTTATTGATGAGCCGAAAATTGGGCTTCACCCGTATGCAATCACCCTTTTGGCCGCCCTGCTGAGTAGAGCGGCTATGGAAAGTCAGGTAATTGTCTCAGCTCAATCCGTAAACCTGTTGTCCGAGTTGGAGCCGGAGGATGCCGTAGTGGTAGAACGAAAAGATTCGGCGTCGGTCTTCAAGCGACTAGACCCGATCCGACTACAAGACTGGCTCCAGGAGTACTCCCTGGGTGAGTTATGGACCATGAATATCTTGGGCGGACGACCCTAACCAGTGATCGAGGTCATAGTGGTTTGCGAAGGGCAAACCGAAGAGCGTTTTGTTAAAGATGTCCTGGCTACCCATTTCGGACAACAAGGAGTATTCCTATCACCCCGGGTGATTCATACTTCTCTACGGGGAAGAGGTGGGGATGTCGGACGGGCCCGGGACGGTGGCTTTAGGAATTCAACCAATAATCACGGCCGCCTATATCGTCTATTGAGTCGGCTAGGGGTGGGAAGTCGCAGAATAGTTGCCCGGACATGTTATGAATTTTTAGGACTCCTCCTCGACCTTCGCAAAAGCCTTGCTCAAACCCGTCAATAAATCCGGTTACCTCGGCTAATATGGTGACAAGAATTAGGGCGAGTAGGATTATCACTCCCCTTCTAAACCATTTTCCGACCCGTGCCGGTGGGGGTGCCACCTCGGACTCGGGTAGGGGCTTAAGCTCTCTCGCCGCTTTCTCAGCCCCTTCCTTCTCCGCCCATTCTTTTTCGCTCATAATTCCTTCCCGCGCATAATCCCGTCCAGGGCAATTGTTGGCCCGACCATTCCAGCGAATATGTTACTTCCTGTCGGCGTCGCGGGCTTCCAAGATTTCGGAGGCCGGTATAACTTTCCCGGACGCTTTGCCGCGTTGTTCTATTTCTTTAGGCAAGACATGGGCAGGTGGCCGGTCGGCGATCCGTTCCAGTTCTACAGGTAGGTAATCCTGCAGGGACTGTCGGTTGAGCGCGGCTTGAGCGGCCAACTTATCGCGGACCTCCTCAGGTACATCTTTTATCGTGATCTTGACCTTCATAACAGCATTGTAATGGCCGAGATATTAATTTGAGTCGGGAGGGAGCGCGATATGTGAAGCTTGCGGGCCACAGGCACCGGCCACTCCGCCGGCCTTTGAGTTCTTGGGATGGGGTTAGGGCATCCAGCCCTTTCGACTGTATTAAAAACCAGACAGATGACCTTGGAGGGAGCGCATCCAAGGTGTGATTCCTAGGCCATGCGCGGGCTCGGTAAGTGTAGCCCTTTCGTCGTTAGGCTTCGCCGATAATAGTAGAGTTGTTGCAGAGTACCGCCTTTCCCGAATCATGCGTCGAAGCAGAATTTCATATCTCTCGGTGTAGGAAGTATTACGGAATACCGGCAATACAGAGCGGATCGGTTCCTGTAGTTTTACCGGGTGTCTTGCCTTCGGATGGTCTTCAAGCAAGAAAAGGTATCCAAGCCACGGTGGTGGTTGCTCGCCGAAGGCACTCTCACGATAGGCAGTCCAAAAGTCGTCCGCGCTTCCTAGAGCTTCCTCAGCCCGATTGTTGAAGTTGTTACCAAAGGACGGTCCCACTTGTGCCTTCAATTCAATCGCAGCTGCTACCCGTGTATCTTTTAAGATCACAAGATCCCATGCCTTTTCTGGGCGAAAGAATCCGGGTAAAACAGGGACACGGTGCCCTCGTTTTATGTCTAGCAATGAGACCTCATCGGTCTCCATTACGATCGACTCGATCACATCTAGGAACCCATCGAGATGTCCCCCGCTGGTCACTGCTCGCCTTCCACCCCTGTCAACTGTAGGGCCTCGCTGTTGACGTAGAGATACCGCATCACGCCAATCCCAAAAGTATTGGGCAGCTGGTTGAAAGGCCTCCAAGAGATCGCTCATTGCGTCGTCTCTAACCGGCCATAAGCTGTAGTTGTCCTAATTCACTTGTGATTCGATCACAGGCATAGTTGAAGTAGGTGTCTTCTAGCTCTCCACCTATGCTGTTTCTTCCCCAGTTTCCGGCACCTACTGCGGTCGTACCGGATCCCAGAAACGGGTCCAGTACCGTGTCACCTACAAAACTAAACATGCGGATCAACCTCACGATCAGCCGTTCTGGATATGGCGCAGGATGGGCGGACGTACTGGCACCTCCCATATTCCATACCTGACGGAACCATTTGGAGTGTGACGTGGAAGGAATAACCGATAGAAGTCGTGCCGACAAAGAAGGACTTCGATAGCCGCCGGGTTTGCGCTGAAATAGAATAAACTCGATATCATTTTTAATGATACCATTCGGCTCGTAAGGTTTTCCCAGGAAGCGTCCACCATTCTCTACCTCAAGAGCGATGTTGCCGATCTTGTACCAGATGATCGGTGCCAAGTTGTCGAAGCCAAGTCGTCTTGTCCGCTCTTGAATGGCAGCATGGAGTGGGAAGACGACGTGTCGACCGTATTTGCGGCGTGGCACCAGCACATCTCCTGTAATGATGATCAACCGGCCACCCGGAGTAAGGGCGCGAAGACAATGTGTCCATACGCGGTCGAGTTCATCTAGGAAGTCGTCAAAGTCCTCGATCAAGCCCAGTTGGCCCGCTCCCGACTCATAGGGCTTCAAGTTCCAATAGGGAGGTGAAGTAATTACTAGGTGAACACTCTCATCGGGAAGATCGTCCCAAGTTCGACTGTCGCCAAGAAGGATGCGATGCTGGGAAGGAACCCGCCGCGCCGCGTCTTCGGCTATTGAGGAGAGGGCCGGAGTCCTGGCTATCCGAGGCAAAGCCTTCTGATGGCCATGCTTCTTGACGACCTCCCAGAGTTCGCTCGGCACATAGTCCGCCAGCCCTCCCACCTGGCTACCGAGTACGAAGTCAACCATCGAAGCCCAGATTAGTCAGAATCGAACGGGCCGGGCTGGTCAAGCGCCTCTGCCAGCCGTTGCAGGTATTGGTCTCGGTCGATCTCCTCGGCACCGAGCGAGGCCAGGTGGGGGGTGATCCACTGGACGTCGACCAGCGCCCGGGTAAACGGTTGATACATTTCTACCAGTCGGGCCAGAGCCACCTTGGAGGCGTCCGTAGCCCTATGAAACATCGACTCGCCGGCGAAGAAGGTGCCGATAGCCACTCCGTAGAGGCCTCCTACCAGATCATCATCCGCCCAAACCTCCACCGAATGGGCATAGCCGAGGTCATGCAGCCGCCGGTAGGCCGAAGCCATCTCCTCGGTGATCCATCCGCTGGGTCGGGAAGGGTCGGCGCAACCCTCCAGCACCTGCTCGAAGGCCTGATCGACCGTGGTCATGTAACGCCTGATCGAACGCCGGAGGCTCCGAGAGGGTTGGAACCGATCCAGGGGTAGCACGGCTCGGGGGTCGGGTGACCACCACACCATGGGCACCACCTCGGGCACCGGCATCGGGAACAAACCCATCCGATAGGCCGCTACCAGGGTGGACGGCTCCAGGTCGCCCCCCAAAGCCACCATCCCTTCCCGAGGAACGGACATCTCGGGAGGCAGCCAGACCAGCCGCTCGATCACCGGCCTATCCCCACCTACCGGACCACCGCCGATGGGAGCAGGCGGGCCAGCTTCTCGACCCCCGGGCGGATCGCCTCCAGGTCGATGGCGGCGAAACCCAGCTGGAAGAAGCGGGCAGGACGGTTCGGCCCGATAAAGCAGAACCCGCCCGGTTCGATCACCACTCCCCGCCGAAGCGCCCGTTCCGCCAGCCGGCCGGCGTCCAAATCCGAAGGCCCGCCGATCCAAAGGCTCATCCCCCCGTCAGTAACCGGCACCTTCCAGGGAAAGGTGTCTTCGATAGCCCCGTTGATGGCCTGCCATTTGGCGCTCAGCACCCTCCGATGCCTGCGGATGGCCCGCCCATAGTCACCGGCCTCCATCATCAGGGCGGTGGTGCGCTGGATCATCCCGGGAGGATGACGCAGCATATGGTGACGCAGCCGGCGGAGATGGCCGATCAGCACCGGATCCGCCACCACAAAGCCCAGCCTCAGGCCGGGTGCCAAGAACTTGGAGAAGCTGCCCACATACACCACCAGGCCGGTTCGATCCAGCGACTTCAGGGCGGGGGGAGGGTGCCTTCCGTAGCAGTACTCCGAGTCGTAATCGTCCTCCACCACCAGAGTCCCCTCTCGGCCCGCCCGAGACAGCAGCCTTCTTCGCCGTCCGATGGTCATGGTGACGTTGGTGGGGAACTGGCGGCCAGGAGTAACGAAGATCATGTCCAGGCCGGACAGGTCGCCGGAGACAGTCACACCCTGTTCGTCCACCGGTAACGCCCGGAGCCGAGCCCCTTTCTTGAGGAAAATCCGGCGGGCGTCCGGATAGCCCGGGTCTTCCACCCCGACCGTCCCTCCCGACCCCAGCAACGCCTCGGCCACCAGATGAAGGCCGTGCTGGGTACCCAGGGTCACCAGTATTTCATCCTGGCCTGCCTGTATACCTCGGAGGGGGAGAAGGTTGTGCTGGATCTGTTCCACCAGGAGAGGGTCGTCCTGGTCGTCCAGATTGTGCAGGCTGGTGCCCCGATGTTCCTTGCGCAGGGCGGTGCGCATCGCTCTGGTCCAGGAGGCGATCGGAAAGCTCTCCGGCCCCGGCCCCACCACAAAAGGATACGGATACGACCGCCAATCAGCCGGACGGGTGGGCTGGTGTTCCTCGTCAGGCAGGTCGACCAAACGTTCCTCCCAGCGAACCGGAGAGGCAGACGAAGCCCGTCCTCCCGGGCCAACCTTTTTCAAGCCGCCGTTGACCATATATCCCACCCGTTCCATCGCCTGGACATAGCCCTCGGCCGCCAGCTCCCGATAGGCCCGGCTGACAGTGTTGCGGGAGACACCCAGCTGTTCGGCCAGCCCCCTGGAAGCGGGCAGCATGTCGCCACCCCGCAGATCACCCTCCTCGATGGCCTGGGCCAGCCCGTCCCGCAGAAGCCGAAAACGAGGTGCTCCATCCCCGTTCTCTATCGCAGCCGCCAGGGAGTCCAACCTGGAAAGTTGCTGCTCGGATATCACCTGCATTCCCGCCTATAAGCCTGCTTGAACTCTACCCAAACTCAAATTAGTGTCCCTCTCGAAGGGTACGCTTTAGCCTCAAGATGAATGCCTCGCCTTTGTTCGCTTCCAGGCCGCGCCACTCGGCGGTCGAATCGATGATGGATCCGCTCTCCAATCCGGTGATCAACACCCCATATGAGGAACCGCAGTGGCATTGGGAGCTTGATATGCAAGGCCGGGCGCTGGAGGGGCGGGCACCCAAGGATGGAAGACGGCCTGCCCTGGGCATCCTGCCGGTTCCGCAAGCCGCCCTGAAGGGGGAACAGGCTCAAGGGGTGCTGGAGTTCACCCCGGACGACCTGAACCCAACGGTGCAGGACATCCGGATCCAGGTGCGCCGCTGGAGAGGCCAGCATTGGCCAGAGTCCACTCCCACGACCAAAAAGCTGCTTCGATACTGGACCAGAGAAAATCGGCATATCCGGCCTTTTTTCGCCCAGCTGGAGGCGATCGAAACCATCATCTGGCTCACCGAAACCAAAGAGGGCCGCCGGTTCGCCCGCGACCGGATCGCTCCGGTCTCCGAGAATATGAATGAGGGCCTGATCCGTTGGGCGACCAAGATGGCCACCGGCACCGGCAAGACCATGGTGATGGGGATGCTGATCGTCTGGCACACCCTCAACCATGTGCATAGCCCCACCAAAGGCCCCTACACCAGGGCTTTCCTGGCCATCACCCCGGGCCATACCGTGCGGGAGCGCCTGGGCGAGCTGATGCCGTCCCATCCCGACAACATCTACGACCAGATGGACCTGGTACCACCCGACCTGCGCAGCAGCCTCAACAGCGCGGCGGTGGCCATCCACAACTTCCAGGCCTTCCAGCGCCGTGACCTGTTCTCGGGGGTCACCGGAGACGGTCGCAAGGTGCTCGACCCGCACGGCACCGCCGGAGTGGAGGACGCCGCGGTGATGCTGGATCGGGTGCTGCGCCACCTGAAAGGCCGCAACCGGATCGTGGTGCTCAACGACGAAGCCCATCACTGCTACAACCCGTCTCAGGCCAAGGGAACCTCCAACGATCAGAAGGTGGCCGGAATCTGGTTCAACGCCATCCTCGAGCTGGCCCGACAGAAGCGGCTGCTTTCGGTGCACGACTTTTCCGCCACCCCCATGTTCATCAGCACCGCCGCCAAAGCCAAGGGAGCGGAAATGTTCCCCTGGGTGGTGTCGGACTATCCGCTTCTGGAGGCGATCGAATCGGGGCTGGTGAAGATCCCCCGCCTTCCGATGGAGGACGACGCCGAGAGTTTCGACCTGAAATGGCGGGCGCTTTATGCCAACGCCAACCCCAAGAAGGTGACCAAAACCGAGCCGCCCGGCCTGCTGGATGATGCCCTCCATGCGCTCTATATAGATTGGACCAAGGAGTGGGAGAGGTGGAGGAGGGCGGGTCGGCGCACACCTCCGGTCTTCATCGTGGTGGCCAACGAAATCCCCACAGCCCAGGCGCTCTATGAGTACATAGGAGGCTACGAACGGGTCGATGAAGATTCGGGACGGATCGAGTACGTGGCGGGGGAGTTGGCTGAGTTCTCCAACGTTGAGCTTGAGGGCCGGGGTTGGAAAGAGACGCCGGTGACCCTGCTGATGCATTCCAAGCTGGACAGCGAAGACAACATCACGGGTGCCCTTGCCAAGCTGGTGAAAGCCCAGGCCGCCCGTCTGGGAGGTGCTACAGGCCGTAGCAACCGAGGGGCGACCGATGACGTGACCCTGCTCCGCAACGTGCTAAACACGGTTGGCCGGGAGGGGGAACCGGGCGAACACATCCGCTGCGTGATTTCGGTTTCCATGCTCACCGAAGGCTGGGACACCCGCACCGTCACCCATGTGCTGGGCTATCGACGTTTCAGCACCCAGCTGCTCTGCGAGCAGGTAACCGGACGAGCCCTGCGCCGGGCCGACTACGAAAGCTTCGACTCGGAAGGAAGGCTCACCCCTGAATATTCGCAGGTGCTGGGGATTCCCTTCGACTTCATGCCCACCGGCGAGCCGGTGAAGATCAACCCTCCCAATCCGGTCTACACGGTCAAAACCATGCCCGACCGCTCCCACCTCCGCATCCCGCTGCCTAGGCTGACCGGCTACAGCTGGCAACCGGCCTCGGCTCGGCTCCGGCTCGATCCCGACCGGGTGCAACCCTATAAGGTGGTGACGGCGGACCGTCCCACCCTGGTGGAGCTGGGCGGGGTGAGCGGCGACCTCGAGCTGGTCGGCCTCGCCGAGGTGCGCCCTGCCCAGGCCGCCTGGCAGATAGCCGCCGCCTGCTTGAGACGGGTGATCGAACCCTCGAACGGCCATCATCCGACACACAACGGGCTCTCGCAGGCCAAGGGCAGGCTGTTTTCCGATCTGCAGACGGCGGTTCAGGACTGGCTGGTCCATCCCGCGGTGTCCTGCGCCGACCACAGAGTGCTCCTGCAGAGCCACCAAAAGGAGGAAGTGGTGGGCCGGGTGTTGGCGGCCTGTCTGGACGAGGAGGACTCTCCCCGGCTGGTGGGGCGGTTCGATGCGGATGCGCCGGTCCTGCTGGACACCTCAGCGGTCTGGTATGAAACCACCCTGCCCGACCGCTATCCGGCCTATGAGGAAGGGGGGCCGTCCGACTCCGACCAACGCTCGGAAGTCAACATCGCCGCCTGCCACAGTGGGCTGGAGGCCGGGGTGGCCAAGCATCTGGATCGGGATATTCCGGCGGTGGAGGCCTGGGTGCGCAACTTCCGGCTGGGCTGGGAAATCCCCTATCTGTATGACGGGGTGTGGCACAGCTACGAACCCGACTTCGTGGCCCGGGTGCGGGATCAGGAGGGGCGGCCCTGGCATCTGATCGTGGAGTGCAAGGGGCAGCCCGATGAGAAGTCGGACACCAAGGCTCGATATGTGAAAGACTGGTGGATACCGGCCGTGGCGGGCTCCCCGCAGATACCGGAGGATTCCAGCCGGTGGGGGTTTGTGGAGATCAACTCGGTCTCGGCGGCGGCCCAGGAGCTGCAGAGGGCGATAAACGCTCTGATCAGATCAAAAGCAAGACGTTAGAAAGACACCCGAATTAGGGAAGGGATATCACATGGCACGCAAAGGTAAGAAACCGCCTTCTACCGCCCACTACACCCACGACAGTGCCGGGCGTCCCAACCTTCCTACCACCGAAACCCAGGATATGATGCCGGACGAGGAACAGCAGCCCCAAACATTTGCGGTAGAACGCCGCCGCGGGGAGGAACCCACTCTGAACTGGGCGCGGGCGGGGGGTCCCCGGGAATCTCAGTATGAGGCCTACCCGCTCTACATCCGGGAGAAGGTCCATCCCGGGGCGTTCGTCCAGTCCCTGCAGACGGCGGGTAGCGATCAGTTAGGTCTGTTCGAGGACTTCAACGGCCTACCTCCCGAAGCCTCCTACGAGTGGTATCGGCACACCGGCAACTGGCAGAACCGGCTTATCCACGGTGAATCCGCCCGGGTGATGGCGTCTCTGGCGGGTCGGGAAGGCCTGGCCGGGCAGGTGCAGATGATCTTTTTCGACCCGCCCTACGGGATCGGCTTCAAATCCAATTTCCAGGTGGCGGTGCGACAGCGCGAAACCAAGGAAAACCGCCAGGGTCTGCCGGCCGACCCCAAGATGATCCGGGCCTTCCGCGACACCTACGAGCGGGGGATCGACAGCTACCTCGACCAGATGCTGGAAAAGCTCACCCTGGCCCGACAGCTGCTCACCGAGTCGGGTTCGATCTTCGTGCAGATCGGAGACGAAAATGTCCATCGCATGGCGATAGTGCTGGACGAGGTGTTCGGACACGAAAACCGGGTAGCCACCATCCCGTTTGCTACCTCGGGTTCAGCCTCGTCCCGAACCCTTCCCAGCGTGGCCGATTTCTTGTTGTGGTATGCCAAAGACGTTGCCCAGGTTAAGTATCGACAGATATATGAGCATCTGAGCAGACGTGAAAAAATCAAGCATATGTCATCTTATGTAATGGTAGAAAAGGCCGACGGTACCGCCCGTAAATTGACTAAGGAAGAGAAGTTAAATACGGACATCCTCCCAGATGGAGCCAGGCTGTTCAGGCGAACGCCTTTGACGTCACAAGGGCGATCCACAACTGGCAGAAGTGAACCCTACTTCTGGGATGGGGTTCGTTACGACTGTCCGGAGACAGCCCAATGGGCTGTCTCGATGGAAGGCTTAGATCGGCTGTCCGAACTTAATAGATTGGATAGTGCTGGTCCTGGCAAAGCACTGCATTGGCGGTGGTATGAAGAAGAGGTGCCAGGCCGGAAAATCAACAACATCTGGCACCGTCCCATGTCCACCTCCGACAAGGTCTATGTAGTCCAAACGGCCAACAGCGTCATCGAGCGTTGCCTTCTCATGTCCACCGATCCTGGTGATCTGGTGTTTGATCCCACCTGCGGGTCGGGTACCACTGCTCAGGCGGCGGAGAAGTGGGGGCGGCGCTGGATTACCTGCGACACCTCCAACGTGGCGGTGGCGGTTGCCCGGCAGCGCTTCACCACCTCCACCCACCCCTACTGGACCATCGACGATCAGTCCAATGGGTCAAGTCAACTAGACCGAGGTTCATCCGACCCGGCGGCCGGTTTCATCTACGAGAAGGTACGCCACGTTTCGGCCAGGCGGCTGGCCGATGACAACCCGCCCGAATATCACGAGCTGTTCGACCGGCCCCAAAAAACCAGGGGAGTGGTGCGGGTTTGCTCGCCCTTCACGGTGGAATCCGAAACCCCCTACGCCTACCTTCCGGTTTCAGGCCTGGCCGAAGACCGCTCCGATCACGCCCGGGCCGCCCTCGCCCAGGGAGAGTTCGAGAAAAGGGTGATCGACACACTTCAGGCCACCGGCATCTCCAACAGCGCCGCCTCAGAAACCATCCAAATCATCGAGGTGGAGCCCTGGCCGGGGCAGGAAGGCAGCCTGGTCACCCACAAGGCCCGCTACCGGTCGGGTGCTTCTCAAGAGCGGGAGGCCGCTGTGATGATCGCCGCCGAAGATGTCACTATCACCCCCGCCCTGCTCAGCGCCGCGGTCAACGAATCCGCCAAACAGGTATATGGCACCGAGCTGCTGATCGCCGCCGCCTTCGCCTTCGACCCCGCCACCTCAGACCTGACCAAGGTGGGAAGGGTGGACATCTCCCGAGTCCAGATGAACCGCGACCTACAGATCGGCGAGCTCAACCCCGACCAGGCCTCGGAAGCGTTCGTGATGCTCGGCGAACCCGACCTGGCTATCAACCAAGACGAAGACGGTCAATGGCAGGTAGAGGTGCGTGGCTTCGACACCTTCAACCCCCGCACCGGAGGAGTAGACGGCGGCAAAGATTCCGACATAGCCTGCTGGATGATCGACACCGACCACGACGAACGCAGTTTCTTCGCCCGCCGCATCCACTTCCCCAACGCCCAATCCGACCGTCAGGTAAAACGCCTCCGCAGAGCCCTAGGCCAAGGCCTTGACCAACTCAAATGGGAAGCCGCCTTCTCCAACAAATCCGCCCTCTTCCCCACCCCCCAAACCGGCAAAATCGCCGTAAAGATAATCACCGAAACCGGAATAGAAATGACCGTAACCCGCCCCATCTACCCCTAGAAGCCCGGAGAACCTGCCCGAATCCGATAGCTATCTATCTGATTCCCACGATCTGAGCAATCTCGTCTACCTCGGTGGTGTCGAGTCTGAGATAGTCGCTCAGGTCATGCAGGTTGAGAAGTCCTTGGTCAGCCGCCCGTATCAGCTCATCCACCACGACGTTTCCATACTCCTGTATGCGCCGCTGCGTCCGGTAGGTTGGGCGACCCCGAGCGAAGCCTTTGTCACGATCCCAGAGCTGCGCCTTCTGGTCTACCAGGGTATAGAGGGACTGCTCGGCAATTTCGAGACGAATCAGGCGGACGGCAGCGGCCCGAATGCTCACCTTGAACCTGGAAGCGGTTTTCTTGGCGAGAGCGAAGCCGTCCTCATCTGGAGAGGCCTCTTCCACGAACTGCAGCACGGCATCTCTCGGAAGCAAAACCGAAGCGGCGAACTCCTCGCACCAACGTTCCTCCTCGGTAGCTTCGCCGGATAGATCAACACACACCGACTCGTTCTGTAGGGCGAGGTGACCGAGTTCGTGGAAGGCGGTAAAAACCCGGGCCTCCCGGTTGTAGGCCGTGTTCACCGAAATTACCGGCGCGACCTCATCCGAGAACGAAAACCCACGGACACCGTCTTTACCCAGTTGGAGCGCAAACACCAGTATTCCGCGCCCTTCGAGCTTCTCCCGCCACCAGAGCCAAGGATCGACAGTCGAGCCCCAATACATCTGACGATCCACTCCCAGCCACCGGCGCACCCGCTCACCCGCTGTTTCAGGCACCTCCTCCCGACCGACTCGCGGCAGATCGGCCTTTCTGCCCTGCTTTTGCAACAAGAAGGACACCAGCTGCTGAAGACGGCGTGCGCGTCTTATCCAAAGGCGCTCCTGTTCCGACAGGTTACGGCCTGCCCTTCTGGGCGACTCTCTCAATGCGGGAATCCGCAGAGGCTCGGGAGCCTGGGGAGCAAAGAACAAGGCGCTAGGCCGCTTCAGTGTCTTGAACAGCTTGGTGAACTCGCCCCGTGAAGGTTTGGCGATACCCTCCATCCATTCCTTGAGCACAACGACATCCACACCCACCTTACGAGAGACATCAACCGGTGATAGGCCGCTCTCTTCGACAGCCCAGCGCACCACCTCGTTGTTCACAGGTACCAATGACTTAGGCATCTGCCTTCCTCCTTGCCCTCACGATAGCCACCGGAGGTTTGCAGATCGAACAAGTAAGTATCTGACAAATCTACCTTAATAGGCCGGATCACTGCAAAAATAATTACCCACTTTAGATTATCATGATAATCTAAAGTGTAGCTTCAGATTATCACCAGGGTTCGATCAGCGCCCTATATTGTGCTTCTTGTAGAGTCGGAGGATTCACGGGCGTATATGACGTTCAACCGGGCCGTGACCTCATCCGTATCGGCTTCGACAAGCAACCGTTCCTGAGTAGGGACGGCCGGCGGTGCGGTGTCCTCGTTATTTGATTCAATTATCCGTTCCATCGCCTTTCTAAATCAGGTTGTTAATAAGGCGGACTTGCGATAGTCACGAAGTTCGGCATCCGTAAGCTGATCGGGTGGAACCAATTCGTAGTGCCCTTCATTACCGATGGTAATCTCGTCATCGTTTTGAGCGAACTCGAATAAGGCAATTTCATCGTCCGTCACGAACTGGGCGGCGATGGGCCGAGCGATCAGATCGGGAAACTTCTGTTCGGCAACCCTGAAGTCCTGCCAGATTTGGATCACGCTAAGGGCATCAGCTCCTCCCTTGGCCTGAAGAGGCAGAATATAGTGAGCGCCGTGTTGATCCAGACCCACATAAAGGTCATCGGTCTCGACTTGGGACCTGCTTTTCCCCCGTCGATGGCGCTGTTAATAGTGATGGTTGTGCGTAGATGGCTTTGTAGGTGGTAGGTGGCTAAGCCGGTGAACACGTCCAGCAGGCGGTTACATCGCAACTTCGCCAATAGAGCCTGCTCATCGCTCATGACATACTTGGCGATTACACCGGGAGTGGAGTCGGGGAGTCTGATGGTACGCATTCCCATGCGGGGTTCAATGAGATTGAAGGGAACGGGTCGCAAGATATAGATAGCGCTACCTCCAGGGAAGATAGCCATTCTCGATTTGGAGGTGCCGCTTTCTGCACATTTTCGGGTAGAGCCGTCCGGTAGCGGAGAGAGTAGATTATGTCTCCTAGATTTTTCGGTCGTGCTTCGCCCAGTTCCTCTGCCGCTTTTATCAAATCGTCTCGCTTGAAGACCACTTCCTGATCGCCAGGCCGAAAACGGTCTGCGAATATCTTGCCGATAATTCGTTGGGCCAGGCTCTCCTGGGCAGACTTCATTTGGTTAGGAACGGGACGGTCCGGGCCACCTCAGAAGGAGAACCTCCTCGCGGAGTTGTTCTTTGGTGGCGGTGGCTTGACGGGTTCGAAATAGATCAATTCCTTCGACCTCATATCCCGTTTGTTCGGCGATTCCGGCGAGAATCCGTCCGGTTCGGATCATGATTCTCAAGTAGGAGGCTTGGTCGCCGACAACATAGGCCAGACGGGCACCTGGGCGAAGTACCTTGCTCAAAGAGGAAAAATGTCGAGCCATCCCGCCGAAGTAAAGCCTGGTCACCCTGTGGTAGGTCCTCTCGAAACCGGACTGCTTGCCAAGAGCTAAACGCCTGGATTCGATGGCGGCGGCTATTCGCTCCACCTCTTCGTTTTCTCCTACCCAGGCGTCGTCGTCATCGTTGCTATACACGCCTCGGGTGTTTGATCTCACCAGGGTCTTCTTGGCGGTTTGAAGGTCGGCCCGATCGTTTAGGTAGCCGAGCAAGACGGATTCCAGGCGGACCGTGCGGGAGTAGTCCTTTTCGTTCGGATAGGGCGGCGAGGTGATGACGGCGTCAATGCTCTGGGGTGCCAAGTGCCGATGAACGTCCCTTGCGTCGCCTTCCAGGGCTCGGGCCGGTGTGGTGTCAATGGACCGGAGATGGTGCAGGTCATCCGACATGGACATAACACTGTCCAGCCAGGGGCCAACCACGGCGGCATCTCGTTTGATCTTCCCGACACCCACTTCGGGGCCGAACCTGAGGTTCCCTCGGTCGGAAGGATCCGGGCCAGGGCGAGTATTTCATGGGCGGCGAATCTGGAGTCGTGTTCTTCCTCAAGCACTTCTTTGAGCATCAGAACCTTGTGCAGCGGTAACGGGCTGATCGAGTTTTTCAACAGGAGCTTGGCTGTCTCAGGGGGTAGGGATAGAAGCCGTCCGTTATGTAGGGGCGATGGGGTCGGGGCGTCACCTATGCCGTCGATGGCGAGCATTGCCAATGCCTTCTCGGCAACCAGCCGGGCATGAGCCTCCAACAGATCAGGGTCGGGTGACCAGTCAACCTTGGTATTGGCGGCCAGTCGCGAGACGGCCATCGCTTCCAATCCGACACTGGGGATACCCAACTTCTTGGCTTCAACCAAAGTTGTACCTGTACCACAGAACGGATCCAGAAGGGTTTGGTCTCCGCCGAGGTCGAACCTCTCCGCATAATCACGTACCAGATGAGGCGGGAACGAAAGGACAAATCGATACCAATCGTGTGCGGGGGTATCCTGAGCAAGCAGGGTGTTCATGGCATGGTTGGTTTGTGGCCGAAGCTGTTGATCTATTCCGGTCTTGGCAGGCCGGCGATCAATCCCGGGAAGGGGAATCTGGCGAGGAGCGGTCACGGAGGGCTGGGTCATTGTTCTCCATTATGGCATTCGTGAGGGACACTCGAAGCCAAACCAGGCAGTTAATTTCGCTTAGTAATAAGATTATAACATATTTTAGAAAGTTCAGCTGAAGGGCATTACTACCCGCCCCTAACATTATGGTCGGACGGATTTCGACCAAATAAGGAAGCATAGATGCATACGGGTGAAAAAAATGTGTTAGGCACCATGCGGTCACAGCTGTTCAATTTTGACACTTCGGCCGGTCGAGCCACGGAACTCGGGTCGGCCTTCATCGTGGTCTTGTCTCTGATCACCCTGGTGATGGACACCGCGGTCGATGGGGGGAGTGTCGCGCATACCTGGCTGAGGCGGGCAGAGTTTGTCTTCTGGGTTACATTCTCGGTGGAATACGGGTTGCGGATTTATGCAGCTCCCAGGCGCTTCAAATACATCCGGTCGTTCTACGGGATAGTTGACCTGTTGGCAGTGGTGGCAGGAATAACTTCCATCCTGACCCTGGGCGCGGCCAAGCCGTTACGCCTGTTGAGAGTGTTCCGGGTTTTGAAGATGGCGCGTTATAGCTCCGCAGTAGAACGGTTCTCCGATGCTTACGACGACATCAAAGACGAGCTGGCCCTTTTCTTGAGTATGACGGCAATCCTGGCTTTTGTGGCGGCCTATGGAATCTGGGAGTTCGAACACGAAGTCAACGAGGCCTACGGAAACCTGTTCGAGGGTGTCTACTGGGCGGTCGCTTCCTTGACCATGGGTGCCGAGGGAATAGCGCCGGTCACTGTTCAGGGCAAGATTCTGGCGATGCTGATGGTGATGATAGGTCTGGGAATAGTGGCGGTACCGTCGGGATTGTTCGCCTCCGCCCTATCAAGAACCTACCCGCTACCTCCGGCTTCACCCGGCGACCAGGAGACAAGTTAAGCGACTCGAACTATCTGCTTCCGTTCTCATCTGATGGATCGCTTAAGAGTGCCTGTACACGCTGGGTTTGGTCCGCTATCCATTGTGCAGCGTCGGGCCATTCTTCCTCGTTGTCGCGCTCCCATGTCATCTCAATCGAAATTGTCCGGCCTTCACGGGCCTTTTTGTCGGCACCGCGGTTGTTGATGGTTTGATCACCCATTGTTTCACGAATCATCCTTGAGCACTCGTGCATCCGGGCGGTTCTTTGAGGCGAAGCGCTTTCTGTCGCACGAATGTAGATAACTATTCGTTCGGGGCCTATGTAAAACCTGATAAGTTCGCCTTGAGAATTGAGAGCCTCGGTTTTCTGCCAAATCCCTCTCCATTCGTCGTGCTGGCCTGGAAGCCCTCCGGTTTGCCCCATCAGGAATCTCCAGAACCTTTGCGGAGTTCGGTTGTCGTCGCCTTCTATCTGTACCGTTACCCCGCAACGTTCACCCATCTTGCGACAACGGTCGGTGGTTTCTCTCCAGTTGCCATAGGGGTGTAAGACGTACTCCTCATGGCCGGGAACAGCACGCATGGTCAGGCGGCCCGCTTTGGTTCCGGGTAGATAACGGGTAGCGGGATGGAGGTTTGAGCTTATAGCCTGGCCCGATAGCCTTTCGGCGTTTTTCGGGTCCAGGTCCAATAGCGCCGCTGTAACGTTTAGCAACATATGAACGGCGAAGGTTTCTTCATGCCAGGGCCCGTCTCCGATACGCCATCTAAGTTGATCCTGGGAGGCGGTGGACACAGACGGTGGTTCCGAAGTTCCTCCTTTATTATCTTGCCAAGGCCATAGTTCCAGCGCCTTTTCCGTCAGGTTTTCGGCACGGCGTTCGATAGCAGCTTCGTCCCACCGGTCTTCCTCGGCAATGCGCCGGGTAATCAAGATCCCACTTTTTCTGTATGACGCACGTTTTTCGCTGAAGGGCCTGGTACCCATGGTGGGATTGGCGATATAACCACTCAGGGTAAGGTTGCCGAGCCGGTCGCGATATTGTTCGTGGATTTCTTCTGCGCTATCGCCTAAATCTCTCTTCCATTGGTCGGTGAGCTTGCGAGGCATTACGTGCTCAATGGTTAGACCTTTTCGATTTGGTGCCTCGTCGGGCTGCTCTCTTTCCATCAACGCACACAGAATCGCATATGTTGACGCTGTGGTGGAGGCCCCATACGCTTTTCGTTTCCGAATCCCTTCCCCGATCTCTTCGTCATTCGGCATTCCGATGCGTGTGTTCCGTTGATTACTGAAAATTGTGATCCAATAGTCGGCATAATCGTCATCTAGGCCTGGGCCAGGACGGTAGGCAAAGCTGGCTGCTTCGGTATTCATGCCGGCTGTGGACCGGTTGGCCAACCAGAGTCGGGTGATCCAGGTAGCTATATATTTCAAGACGGTATTCAAGTCTTGGCCTGCCCCCGGATGGACATCTTGGGCTGCGTCATCCAGCAGACGCAGAGAAAGAGGGCGGTGGGTGTGGATTCCCATAGCACGGAGGTGTAGGAGAGTTCGTTCAACCTTCTGATCAGGATGGCTTCCGGCGGTTCCGGTCAAGATTCCGTAAAGATGAGCCAGCCGAGACAATTCCTGGCAAAGGGATGGTCGATCCTTGTCCTTACTTTCCAGGACGGCCCACCGTCGAAACTCTTCATAAGAGTGTTTGGTTCCAATGTTCTTGCCGGTGAGCATTCGGAGGACGTCTCGTAAGAAAGTGTCTATTAGTGGGCTGCTATGTTCGGCACCGAGGCTTCGCTCCATAGGCAACCAGTGATGGTCATGAAGGTACTGTTGCACATCGTCTTCCAAGCCCATCAAGAGCCAGTTTTTGACCTTCTCGCCCTCCGTTAGGGGCCGCCCGGTGGCGTTGAGGCTCTCAAATATCTGCTGAGGATCATCTTGAGAACTCAAGGCGATACTTACCACCTTGAACCGCTCCAGACCTTTGAGTAGGCCGGCGGCGTCGTTATCCCTTACCAGTCGTCGGGCGATTCTCCAGGCCTGGGTTACAGCACCCGGACCGGAGGGGTTACCTGCCAGGCCTCGTTGATATTCTGTTTCATCTCCGTCTTGGAGCCTTAATTTGCGGCGCTTTTCCAACCCTACGCCGTCGTTCTCCAGCCGTTTCCTTAGGAGGTTGGCGTTCCATTCGCCGTAATGATTATCAGGCCCCAGCTTTTCGGCGATGCAGGCCAGAAGAATGCTCACGGTGGTCAATCTTTGTTGTCCGTCAACGACTCGATGGGTTTGAACGACCCCTCCCGGTGCGGGCTCAGGAAAGGTCAGCAGGGCACCCCCGTAGTGTGCGGCTTCTGATTGATCAGCCTTAGCTATAACCAAGAGATCATCGACCAGGCGTTCGATGTCAGACTGGCCCCAGCTGTAGCGCCGCTGCCAACGGGGCACGACGTATTGAACCGCCCCGTCCAAGAGATGAAGGAATGGTATATGACTGGCCTGCATGAGGTGTATGACTCCGACTCGCTTTCTTCGGATAATAGAGCACCAAAGGGACACAAAAAAAAGAGGTCGCCGAAAAGAGAGCCACCCTCTTTAGTGAGTGGTGTGAGGTTTCCGGGCAATTAGACTTCCGGCGATGAAGACACGCCCCTATCTCGACCATCTTTTGCTTTCGTTTACCAGTGCCAAGAATTGGCGGGAGGGGAACATTCCGGTGATCGTCCGGGGGGAGGGTTGTTATCTCTGGGATGAGGCCGGGGAACGATATCTGGATACCTTGGCCGGGCTGTTTTGTTGTCAGATCGGGCACGGCCGGGCCGACATCGCGGCGGCGATGGCCAAACAGGCCGAGCAGCTGGCGTTTTTTCCTTCCTGGTCTTCTACCACGCCCGTAACCCTGGAGGCGGCCTCACTGATCGCCGAGTTGTCCCCCGAGGACATGGATGCGGTGTTCTTCGTTAGCTCCGGTTCGGAGGCCAACGAGGCGGCCTTCAAGTTCGTCCGACAGTATCACCGGGCTAAAGGGCAGCCCACCAAGACCGGTGTAATCGCCCGAAGGGACGCCTATCACGGCACTTCGTTGGGTGCCCTCTCCGCTACCGGACTGGAAAACATTCGGGAGCCCTTCTTCCCCCTATTGGAAGGGTTCAGCCACGTTGCCAACACCCGCGGATATACCGATGGAAAGGCTGCCGCCGGTGTGGTCGAGGAGGAGATCCTGCGGCGCGGGCCGGAGAATGTGGGGATGGTGATTGCCGAGCCGGTACAGAATGGGGGAGGGGCGCTGGTTCCTCCGGAGGGTTACTGGCAGGAGCTGCGCCGCATCTGCGATAAATACGGGGTGCTGCTGACCGCCGACGAAGTGATCTGCGGGTTCGGGCGGCTGGGGGCGTGGTTCGGCTCGGAGCACCTGGATGCCGAACCCGACCTTATAACCTTCGCCAAGGGTGCCACTTCGGGTTACGCCCCGATCGGCGGTCTTATAGCCCGGCGTGACCTGGTGGAAACCGTGCTCGACTCACCGTCTGCCAGCTTCCTGCACGGGGCCACCTGGGGAGGCCATCCGGTGGTGATGGCGGCTGCCCTGGCCAACCTGACCGCCCTGCGGGAAGAGAAGGTCATCAAAAACGTTGCCGATTGGGAAGGTCGGTTCGAAAAAAATCTCTGGGATTTGCGTGCCTCCCACGATGTGGTGATGGACGTGCGGGGAACCGGATTCATCTACGCCCTGGAGCTGGGTCACAGCCGGAAGGACGCCCGGGGATACTCAGAGGAGGAAGGCCTGCGGGTGATGAACGAGGTGTTGCCCCGGCTGGCCCTGGACGCCAACCTCTATCTTCGGATGGACAATCGGGGCGGTGAGGTCAAGATCATGCTGTCGCCGCCGCTGATCGCCGCCGACCAGGAGCTGTCTGATCTGGCAGAAGGCCTTTCGCAGGTGTTCGACCGGCTGGCCGCCGAGGCTTAGGACTTTAAGCGGATGAGGATCGGGGTCCCCACCGAGCTCAAAACCGATGAGTATCGGGTCGCCCTGACCCCCACTGCGGTGGAATCGCTCACCTCGGGCGGGCATCAGGTGATGGTCGAAAACCGGGCCGGATGGGGTTCCTACTTCAGCAACCAGGATTATGAGGCGGCCGGTGCCACCATCCTGGACCAGGCTGCCGAGGTTTGGGCCGAATCCGACCTGATCGTCAAGGTCAAAGAACCCCAGGATTCGGAGTTGTCTCTTCTGAAGTCGGGGCAGATTTTGTTCACCTATCTGCATCTGGCCGCCTATCCCCAGGTGGCCGAGGCCCTGTGTCGCTCCGGTGCCATCGGGCTGGCCTATGAGACCACTCGGCTTCCCAACGGTGCGCTTCCTCTACTGGCACCCATGTCGGAGGTGGCCGGACGCATGGCCGCCCAGGTGGGTGCGCGTTTTCTGGAGAAGTCCGGCGGAGGACGAGGAGTGTTGATGGGGGGAGTGCCTGGGGTTCCGCCCGCTCGGGTGGCGATCATCGGTGGCGGACTGGCCGGATCCAACGCCTTGCGGGTGGCGACCGGTATGGGTGCCGACGTGACCGTTTTCGACCTCAACCCGGCCCGACTACGCGAGCTGGACAGTATCTATGGCGGGGCTATTACCACGGCCATGGCTCATCGGGCCGACGTGAGGGCGGCGGTTCTGGAAGCCGACCTGGTGATCGGGGCGGTACTGCTTCCTGGTGCCCGTGCACCCCGGGTTCTGACCGCCGCAGACGTGTCGGATATGAAGGCGGGAGCGGTGGTGGTTGACATCGCCATCGACCAGGGGGGATGCTTCGAGACCTCTCGGGAAACTACCCATTCCGACCCAACCTACATCCTCGACGAGGTGGTGCATTATGCCGTGGGCAACATCCCCGGTGCCGTCCCCCGCACCTCCACCTTTGCCCTGGTCAACGCCACCCTGCCCTATATCCGCCTGCTGGCCGACCAGGGACTTGATCAGGCGATGGTGCTGCGTCCCGAGCTCGCCGAAGGCCTTAATGTTCGGGACGGTCGGGTCACCAACGATGCGGTAAGAAGCGCCCTCGAATAGTCGGATCCGGATCAAGATAAAACCGATGCCCCCCAACTCTTCTTCATCTGCCAAGCAGCTTCCCGATCGGGTGCAGGTGGTGGTGGTCGGCGGCGGCATCGTGGGCTGTTCGATCGCCTATCACCTCACCAGACGGGGCGTAACCGATGTCCTGTTGCTGGAGCAGAACGCCCTGACCGGCGGAACCACCTGGCATGCCGCCGGGTTGGTCAGCCAGCTCAAGTCGAACCACACCCTCACCAAACTGGCCACCTACACCGCCCGCCTCTTCGAGGAGCTGGAGGACGAAACCGACCAGGCTACCGGCTACCGCACCACCGGATCGGTCACGGTGGCGTCGGATCCCGAAAGATGGGAGGAGGTTTTGCGGGGGATGTCGATGGCCCGGGCCGCCGGAATCGAAGTTCAGATCCTCGAACCGGATCAGGCCGCCGAGAAGTGGCCGCTGATGAATATTGACGACCTGATCGGGGCAATCTACCTCCCCGAGGACGGGCAGACCAGTCCGGTCGACACCACCATGGCGTTGGCGAAAGGTGCCAAGGATCGGGGGGCCCGACTGGTGGAAGGGGTGGCGGTCACCTCGATTCGGGTGGAGAACGAACGGGCGGTGGGGGTGGAGACCGAAGCCGGATATGTCGAGGCGGAAACGGTGGTGATCGCCGGAGGAATGTGGACCCGTCAGCTGGCCGCCACCGCCGGGGTGAACGTCCCCGCCCTGGCCTGCGAGCACTTCTATGTGGTGACCGAGCCGCTGGAGGGGGTAACGCCCGATCTGCCCACCCTGAGAGATCCGACCAACTACACCTACTTCAAGGAAGAGACCGGCAAGATCATGGCCGGGTTCTTTGAGCCGCAGGCCAAGACCTGGAAGTACGAGGTGCCCCGTGATTTCACCTTCGGTACCCTGCCGGAGGACTGGGAACACATCGGCCCGATTCTGGAGCGTTCCATCCATCGGGTGCCGGCGCTGGGCGAATGCGGTATCCAGCTGTTCCTGAACGGGCCGGAGTCGTTTACCCCGGACGGAACCTACTACCTGGGGGAGTCGCCCGAGGTGGATCGGCTCTTTGTGGCGGCCGGTTTCAACTCGGTCGGAATCCAATCCGCAGGTGGGGCGGGATGGGTACTGGCCGACTGGATCGTGGAAGGTCATCCTCCGATGGATCTGTCTTCGGTGGATATTCGGCGAGCCTTCCCTTTCCAGGGCGAAGAGTCCTACCTGGAGGATCGGATCGCCGAAAGCCTGGGCACCTTATATGCCATGCACTGGCCGTTCCGTCAGTTCGAATCGGCCCGCGACGTCTACCGCTCGGTGCTGCATGACCGTCTGACCGAATTGGGGGCGGTGTTCGGGGAGGTGGCGGGCTGGGAACGGCCCAACTGGTTCGCCTTGGAGGGCATGGAGCGGGTCTACCGATATTCGTACGGGATGCAGAACTGGTATCCGGCCTCCGCTCTCGAATGCGAGGCCACCCGCCAGCGGGTAGCGGTCTACGATCACTCCTCTTTCGCCAAGTTCCGAGTGGTCGGGGCGGAGGCGGTTGAGGTGCTCAACCAGATCGGCGGGGCGGACGTGGACACCCCGATCGGCAAGGTGGTCTACACCCAATGGCTGAACGACCGGGGCGGGATAGAAGCCGACCTAACGGTGACCAGGGTCGGGCCGGAGGAGTTTCTGGTGGTAACCGGCGCGGCGGTCGCCAACCGTGACTTCCACACCCTGCGGCGGGCCTTGCGGGGTCACGACGCCGAGTTGGTCGATATCACCATGGACCTGCCCGCTATCGGGGTGATGGGCCCTCGATCTCGTGACCTGCTTGGAGCCTTGACCGATACGCCGCTGGACAATCGGAGCTTCCCGTTCGGATGGTCGCAGGAGATGACCGTGGCCGGTATTCCGGTTCGGGCCATGCGGGTCAGTTATGTGGGTGAGCTGGGCTGGGAGCTGTATGTGAAGCCGGATCGGATGGGCGGGCTGTTCGACGCGGTCATGTCCGAAGGGGCCGGTCTCGGTGTGCATCCGGGCGGATATCACTCCATGAACACCCTCCGCCTGGAGTCGGGGTTCCGGCATTGGGGCCACGATATTTCCGACGAGGACACCCCCTTGGAAGCCGGTTTGGGTTTCGCCGTGGCCTGGGACAAGCCGGGTGGTTTCCTCGGTAGGAGGGTTCTTGAGGCGCAGCGGGCAGAGTCGGTTCGGGTGAAGCGTCTGGTGCAGCTCCGGATTACCGACTCATCTCAGATTGTCTACCACGACGAGCCCATCCGCCGGGAGGGTGTGGTGGTGGGCCGGGTTACCTCCGGCATGTATGGGCACACCTTCGGGGCCTGCCTGGCCATGGGCTACCTGTATAACCAGGAGGGGGTGACCAAGGAGTGGATCGAATCGGGTTCGTTCGACATTGAGGTGGCCAGCGTTCAGGTGCCGGCGGACGCCCAAATCCGGCCTTTCTATCAGGCCCAGACCCGATCCTGACCGGCTAGAGGGTTTGGTTAGGGTGAGTTCTCAGCGGCCCGTATTAAGGCATGAGCACCCTATCTCGATCGCGCATCGAGGGTCAGGGATTCTTTGGCCGGAGAACACCATGGCCGCCTTTCAAGGGGCGGTTGAACTGGGGTTCAGATATCTGGAGACCGATTTGCAGATCACCAAGGACGGGGTGTTGGTGACCATCCATGACCCCACGGTGGATCGCACCACCGACGGGAGCGGGCGGGTGTCAGACTTCACTTTGGCCGAGCTACAGAACCTTGACGCGGGCTACCGGTTCGAACAGAACGGGGAATATCCGTATCGAGGGCGGGATATACGGATACCCACCCTGGAGGAGCTGGCCACCACCTTTCTGCACTGCCTGTTCACACTGGATTTGAAGAGCAACGGAATGGAGGAGCCGCTGGTCGCCCTGATCGATCGGCTGGACTTGTGGGAGCGGGTGATCGTGGGTTCGTTCAGCAGCGCCCGTTTGCGCAGGTTCCGTTCGCTGACCGATGGTCGGGCGGCTACCTCGGCCGGTCCGGCGGAAATCCTTCGGTTCGTCGGCGCGGTGCGGTCCCATCTTCCCTTCCGTCCTCGGGCCGATTCCTTTCAGGTGCCGGTCAAAGATCGGGGCGTAACCATCGTGAATCCGGCCACGGTTAAAAGAGCCCGTGAGCTTGGGATACCTCTAATA
>VXMP01000055.1 GCA_009841075.1 Acidimicrobiia bacterium
CCCCCCCCCCACTACTTTTTTATAACCCCCCCCCCCCCCATACGATCTGGCCTCTTGTCGCGTGTGCTCGGATAGTTTTATAATCCACAGAGCCGGGAGGGGGCGGGCCTCCAAGATCACCGGAGAAAGCCCCGACCGGGCCGCCCAGAACGCGGTAGAAGCCCCCACTATTCCGGCTCCGATTATCACCAAATCCGACCCCCTCGGAATCGGGCCTTCTCGCCTTCTCGTCATCCCATCAAGCTACTCCAACGGATCATAATTGCCCTAAATCCCCTGGGCGTGGGCCCCCTTATGTCACCGAGATCGGTTTCGTTCTGCCAGAAACTCACCTCGGGATCTAATATCTCTGTGACCAGGTATCCTACACCCGAGTGGCATTTCATCTACCCATCTCGACCGGACATCATTTGAATATAAATATTTATAAGTATTATAATGTAATCCAGCTTACCCAGAGGAAGCGGCTAGAATTAAGTTCTAACCCATTTTAAGGAGGGAGTTTGCCAGAGACAAGCACCCCGGAGGCCTTACCGATTAGGCCACACGGACGCGAAGAAGATGACTCTCTCCATGACAGAGTAGCTCGTGCCCGTCGGGCTAGAGAGGCTGCTGAAGATCGGGTTCGGCGACGTTTTGCTGAGATGGAACCGGACGGACGTCGCTGGTGGACCCGGAGCCCCCTTGATTTCGATATTAGTAATCCTCATGTCCGGTGATGATTTGCCTCACAGTACCATACCAACGCAGACCTCATTTTTTCGGGCATCAGAGGCTCCTTGATATTTACGCCAAGAAGAGATACAAAAGTATGAGGAAGAAACATCCCGCTCGTTGGTTGTATTCTGGGGTCCTATACCCGCCGAGGTAGTCGCTCCCTTCGCTGACGCGGTCAATGATATAAGTCCGGATAGTCCACTTGATCTCATGTTGACATCGCTAGGCGGTAATGCCGAAGCAGCAATACGTATGGCAGCAATGTGCCATACCGAACGCGCCGATTTTCGAGTAATTGTGCCGGATACAGCCGCCTCTGCAGCCACACTATTGGCCCTAGCTGCCGAGTCCGTTGTAATGAGCAACACTTCAGCACTCGGGCCTGTTGACCCACAGATTTTTATGCCACAAAGGAAAGAATATTATCCTGCCAAAGGAATACTGGCTATTGTAGATGATCTTGATAATAGAACAAGAAGAAATCCGCAAGCCTTCGAATTGTATGCTTCGTTACTTGCAGATGTTGATTCTATAGCATATCAAACTGCTAAAGATGCACTCGCTAGAACTGAAGAGTTGATACCGGAAGTTTTACGTCTTCGAACTTCACCACCAAATGAGAATCAAGTGCGAGCTATAACGAAAGCTCTGCAAAGTTCAGCGATGCATTCAGCGACCATCAGATATACACAAGCGAAAGAACTCGGCATACCGACGGAGTACTTGCCACCACACTCAGAAATTTGGAACCTTCTTTGGCGGCTGCACGCCCATTACGCGTACTTATTGGGTCCCAGGCCCAGAAATAATTTAATTGAGGGTCGCCGTGTTTCTCTACGATTTGGCTGAGGTCAACCTCGTCGACCCGGCTGACAATCATCTTGTTAGGAATTTCAGTGCCAAGTCCGCTGGGTAGAAGACGCAGGGGGCTGCGGTTAGCGGAGGAGGGTTTCTGGTGATGGCTTTTTGGGATAAGCTGGTTTCGGGTTCGGTTTCTTCCTAACAATCCCACCATTGTTATCCACACCGACCAGGAGAACCCCGCCGCTTCCGTTGGCCAGGCAGACCACCGCCTTGACCAACTCGGAGTCGTTGACCGATCCGTCCTTGAACTCAACGGTGAAGGTTTCGCCCTCAACAAGTAGACGCCGGAGCTCGTTCTGTTCCATATCTCGGATTCTACGCAAAGTTTTGCGCTTTTGTATGACTTTGCGAAAACGCCCAAAACTTTGCGCACTGCGCATAAAGCAGCCCACGGCGGCCGGATAGAATATACCTATGACGATGATCGAGAAGCTAATACCGAATCACCGATTTCCCGCCCAGCATGTACCGACGGATACTGCCTTAGGGCGGTGACCTTTTCATGCAAGCCTGGATCTTGAACGACACCCAAGGCCTTTCTTCCTATAGATTGGCCGAGGTTCCCACCCCCGACCCTGGACCGGGCGAGGTGCGGGTTCGACTGCTTGCCTCGGCGCTCAACCGTCTTGATCTGTGGATGTCTATGGGCCTGCCCGCCCCCAAGTATTTTCCGCATGTGCCGGGCGGCGACGGGGCGGGGATCGTTGATGCGGTTGGAGAGGGCGTGTCGGTATGGGAGCCCGGTGCGGAAGTGATCGTCAACCCGGGCCTCGGTTACGCCCCCACCTCCGGCGACATCCCCTTCGACGGGAAGCTGGGGGTTTTGGGCGAACACACCTGGGGCACTCTGGCTGAATATGTGGTGGTGCCCGCCTCCAACCTGGTCGCCAAACCCTTCCATCTGGCCTGGGATAAGGCCTCCGCCTACGGCCTGTCCTTCGGTACCGCCTATCGGATGCTCCGCCGGGCCCGACTGAAGACCGGGGATCTGATGCTGGTGGTGGGCATCGGAGGGGGAGTCAGCACGGCCGGGATGCTGATCGGGCTGCATATGGGGGCAGAGGTATACGTCACTTCCCGTCATCCGCACAAGATACGTAGGGCGGTCGAGTTGGGTGCCTCCGGCGGTTTTCCATCCGAGGGAAGGTTTGCCGAGCAACTAAAACAGACGGCGGGTAGGTCGGCGGCGGTGGTGTTCGAGAACGTGGGTCCCGCCACCTGGCGCCAGTCGATGCGGGCTCTGTCCCCGGGCGGTCGGGTGGTGACCTGCGGCTCCACCAGCGGCACCAAGGTGGAGATCAGCGTTCCACCCCTGTTTTTCCGTCATCTGGAGATCATCGGTTCCACCATGTTCGATCACCAGGATTTCGCCCAGGTAACCCAATGGGTGGCCGAGGGGCTACTGCCGGTGCTAATAGATTCCACCTATCGGTTCGATAACCTTCCCCAGGCATTGAGCCGGATGGAGGCCGGCGATCATCAGGGCAAAATCGTTTTGGAATGGAGTGGAATATGACCGAAAAGCCGTCTATCGGATGGATCGGGACCGGGGTGATGGGTGTCTCCATGTGCGGGCACATTCTTGACGCAGGTTACGAGGTGACGGTGCACACCCGCACCAGGTCCAAGGCCGAAAGCCTGTTATCTCGGGGTGCCGGCTGGGCAAGCACTCCGGCGGAGGTAGCAGCCGCCTCGGACGTCTCCTGTGCGATAGTGGGTTATCCCCGGGACGTTCGAGAGGTGTTTTTAGGCCCGACCGGTCTTCTGGCCGGGGCTTCGGAAGGCGATGTCCTGGTGGACATGACCACCTCCGAGCCCTCCCTGGCTATAGAAATCGCCGAACAGTGTCGACTCAGAGGAGTGTCGGCGGTGGATGCTCCGGTTAGCGGTGGAGATGTGGGAGCCAGAAACGGCACCTTGTCCATCATGGTGGGCGGCGATCCGGAACCGGTGGAGAGGGTACGTCCGGTCTTCGAGACCATAGGAAACACCATCGTCCATCAAGGCGGCCCCGGTGCCGGTCAACACACCAAGGCGGTCAACCAGATCCTGATCGCCACCGGAATGATCGGGTTGTCGGAGGCGCTGCTATACGGCCGGCAGGCGGGATTGGACCTGAAAACGGTGATGCGCTCGGTGAGCGGAGGTGCTGCCGGCTCCTGGTCGCTGTCCAATTACGGACCCAGGATGCTGGAAGGTGATTTTGAACCCGGTTTCTTCGTAGACCATTTTGTCAAGGATATGGGGATCGCCCTGCGGGAGGCGGCCGGTATGAAACTTCCGGCACCCGGGTTGGCCTTGGCCCACGAACTATACGTTGCGCTCCAGGCACAAGGTTTAGGTAAAAAGGGAACCCAGTCCCTGGTACTGGCCTTGGCCCACCTGGCCGGTCTGGAATGGGAAGATCATTCCTCCGAGCCCTCTTGAAGCCGGTCTACACGGCGGCCACCCTCCGGTAGCCTCCTTGTTCTTGTGCCCTTGATAGATGCCGTTTATGCCGGATACTGAGATCCACAACATACTGGCCTCTCGCTACGCAAGCGGACCTCTGCGGGCGCTCTGGTCTCCTTCCGGCCGGGTGATAGCAGAACGGCGGCTTTGGGTGGCGATCCTGGAAGCGCAGGCGGAGCTCGGCCTGTCCATCCCCGAAGGTTGTGTGGACGACTATCGGGCGCAGATCGAAAACGTGGATTTGGCCTCTATCCGAGCCCGCGAGGAGAAAACCCGCCATGACGTCAAGGCGCGCATCGAGGAGTTTTGTGCCCTGGCCGGACACGAACAGATTCATAAGGGACTGACCTCAAGGGACATCACCGAAAACGCCGAACAGTTTCTGATCAGGCTTTCTCTGGAGCTGATGCGGGACAAGACCGCGGCGGTGCTGTCGAGGTTGGCAGCTCTGGCGGTCGAATACCGCGACACGGTGATCGTCGGCCGAACCCACAACGTCCCCGCCCAACCCACCACCCTGGGGAAACGATTTGCCGATGCCGGCCAAGAGACCCTGCTCGCCTTTCGGAGGGCCGAAACCCTCTTGGAGGCCTATCCCCTTCGAGGTCTCAAAGGTGCGGTCGGTACCCAGCAGGACCTCTTGGATCTCTTCGACGGAGACGAAACCAAGGTGGGCCGCCTGGAGAAGATGTTGGCCGAACAGCTTGGCTTCGGATCGGTTCTCAACTCGGTCGGCCAGATTTACCCGAGGTCGTTGGACCTGGATCTGATCGGCGCTCTGGTGCAGCTGTCTTCCGGTCCGGCCAACCTGTCCACCACCCTCCGGTTGATGGCGGGTCACGACCTGGTATCCGAAGGTTTTACAGTCGGTCAGGTTGGATCGACAGCTATGCCTCACAAGACCAATATGCGCACCTGCGAGCGGATAGGCGGCTTGTCGGTGGTGTTGAGCGGATACCTCACCATGGCGGCCGGTCTGGCCGGGCGGCGATGGAACGAAGGCGATGTGAGCGATTCGGTGGTGCGTCGTGTCATGCTCCCGGACGCCTTCTTCGCCTGCGACGGTCTGCTGGAGGCGACCCTTCATGTGCTGGACGGTTTTACGGCCTTTTCCTCTCGTGTCGAGGCCGAGTTGTCCGCCGAGCTCCCCTTCCTTTCTACTACTCGACTCCTGTCGGCGGCGGTCGGAGCAGGAATGGGCCGAGAGGAAGCCCATCGCCTTTTAAGAGGCCACACCTTGGCGGCTGCCGAAGCCCGCCGGAGCGGTAACCAATACGACCTGGGTGCGGCCCTCGGCAGCGATCCGGCCTTTCCTCTTGACGAAACGGAGGTAGGCAACTCAATGGCCGGAGCCTTCCCGGGAAGAGCCGGAGCCCAGGTAGAAGAAGTAGCGGATGAGGTGGCGAAGGTATTAGAAGCCCATCCCTACGCCGCCTCCTATCAGCCCGAAATTCTCCTTTAGATCGCTATCCCCATTTTTGGGAGCAGCGGTATCTTGCTACCGTATGACTTGACCTTTAATCCGGTCCGGAGAGGCCGGAAAGGCGACCGAGCCGGTATGTGTCTCCGGCCCGGCTTTCCTTTGTCTTCCTCTCCAAACCCCGGATTTATCGGCATCCAACCACCTATAGACGAGAGGAAGTAGATCACCATGCCGATGGTGATGGCCGCCGCCGACATCGGGCGGTCCCTAACCCGAATCTCCCACGAGATCATCGAAAAGTCAGGTGACGTTCTTCCGGTGCTGGTCGGAATCCACACCCGGGGCGTCCCTTTGGCACGGCGCATCGCCGGAGTGATCGAGGAGGTTCAGGGGGTATCGGTCTCGGTCGGGGCGCTGGATATCGGCCTCTACCGCGACGACCTGGCCGGCCGATTGACCACCGAATTGGCGGGCACCCGGCTCCCGACAGATATCACCGACCGGACCGTAGTGCTGGTGGACGATGTGTTGTATACCGGGCGCACCGTGCGAGCGGCACTTGACGCCCTAAGCGACTTCGGCCGCCCCGCCGCCGTGCGCCTGGCGGTGCTGGCGGACCGAGGCCATCGGCAGCTTCCCATCCGGCCCGATCATGTGGGCCGAAACCTTCCCACCTCCCGGACCGAACGGGTGTCGGTGAGGCTGGCCGAGATCGATGGCACAGAGGATGGGGTGTGGGTGGAGGGAGCAGAGGGTTGAGCTTCCTGACCACCGAAGGCGTAGCGCGCTCCGAGCTGGAGAAGATTCTGTACCTGGCCGATGAGTTCACCGAGGTTCTGGCCCGCCCGATCCGCATCGTCCCCGCCCTACAGGGCAAGCTGATCGCCAACCTCTTCTTTGAGAACTCCACCCGCACCCGACTCTCCTTCGAGCGGGCCGCCCGAGCTCTTTCGGCGGACGTGATGACCTTCTCCGCCGGTAGCTCCTCCCTCTCGAAGGGCGAAAGCCTCAAGGACACCGCCCTGACCATCGAAGCGATGGGAGTAGACCTGATGGTGGTGCGTCATTCCTCCACCGGAGCGCCCCGGCGAATCGACCAGTGGACGAGCTGTCTGGTCGTTAACGCCGGAGACGGGGCCCATCAACACCCCACCCAGGCCCTGCTGGACGCCTTTACCCTGCGTAGACACTTCGGCGGGATCGAAGGCCTACGGGTGGCGATTGTGGGCGATATCCGTCATTCCCGGGTGGCCCGGTCCAACCTTTTCGCCTTGACCGCCCTGGGTGCCCAGGTAACCCTGGTGGCACCTCGCACCCTGCAACCGGTTGAATACCAGGACTGGCCGGCCGCCGTCACCGAGAGCCTGGACGAGGAGCTGAGCCGGACAGATGTGGTCTACCTGCTGCGCATCCAGACCGAACGGGGCGGTGCCTCGGTTTTCCCTTCGCTCCCCGAATACGTGTCCCGTTACGGCCTGACCAGGGAGCGCTTCGCCCGGCTCCCGAAAGAATCGGTGGTGCTGCACCCTGGCCCTATGAACCGAGGGGTGGAGATCGACGATGAGATAGCCCGCCATCCCCGGGCCTTGATACTGGATCAGGTGGCCAACGGGGTGGCGGTGAGAATGGCCATCCTGTTCCGACTTCTGGGAGCTAGATAGTGGAGCGGTTGCTTCTGGAAGGTGCCACCGTCCTGACCTCTCGCCGCCAGTCGGTGGCCGATGTGCTGGTGGTGGGCGATCGGGTGGAGGATGTTCTAACCCCATCCGGCGAAAATCAGGAGGTGAGGGCCGGTGCCCGGGCGATCGACCTGTCCGGCCTGGTGCTGGGACCGGGCCTGGTGGACCTGCACGTCCATCTGCGGGAGCCCGGTCAGGAATGGAAGGAGGATATAGCCTCCGGTTCCCGAGCCGCCGCGGCGGGCGGGTATACCGCCGTGGTCGCCATGCCCAACACCGACCCTCCTTTGGACGCGGGATACCAGGCCCGCTATATAGCCGACCGGGGTCGCCAGGTCGGGTTGGTCGAGGTGATTCCGGCCGGATGCATAACCATGGGCATGGAAGGTAAACGGCTTTCCCATCTGGACGATCTGTTGGCCGCCGGGGTGCGAATCTTCAGCGACGACGGCCTCACCGTTACCGACTCGGGCCTGCTGAGAAGGGCGATGGAATATGTCGGATCGAGAGGCGGGGTCATCTGTCAGCACGCCGAGGACCCGGGCCTGGCCGCGGGCGGCCATTTGCACGAAGGCCGGGTGTCGTCCTTGCTGGGGATGACCGGCATCCCCACCCAGGCCGAGACCACGGTCGTGGCCCGAGACCTGGCCCTGGCCGAGCTGACCGGTGCCGCCTATCACGTCCAGCATGTCAGCTGCGGGGAGACGGTGGCGCTGATCCGGTCCGCCCGAGAGCGTGGGGTGAAGGTGACCGCCGAGGTAGCGCCCCATCATCTCGTGTTCACCGAGTCGGAAGTACTGAAGATGGATTCGGTCGCCAAGATGTATCCTCCGCTACGGACCGAAGCCGACGTTAAAGCCCTGACCCAAGCCCTGCTCGAAGGCGATATCGACGCGGTGGCCACCGACCACGCCCCGCACGCCGCCCACGAAAAGGACGTTCCCTTCGAGGAAGCGCCTAAAGGGGTGATCGGGCTGGAGACCGCCTTCTCCGCGGTCTGTAGTGTCCTGGGCGGCCCTGCCTTGCGGACGGTATTCGAGCGCATGTCGGTCGCTCCCGCCCGGATCGCCTCTCTGGAACGGCATGGCAACTGGATCGAACCCGGCATCCCGGCCAACCTGGTGGCGGTGGACCCAAACCAACCCTGGATCCCGCAGAGGTATCGGTCCAAGTCGACCAATTCCCTGTTCACCGGGGTGCCGCTGGTCGGCCAGGTTCGTCTAACCATCCACGACGGACGCATAACATATGATGCCTCCCGAGTCGCCGATCCGGATGAGGAGGGTTCGCCATGACCCTCGGGCGTCTGGTTACCGCCGACGGAGAGGTTTTTGAAGGCCGATCGGTCGGTGTCGAAGGGGTTCGGGTCGGAGAAGCGGTCTTCAACACGTCTATGACCGGATATCAGGAGGTGCTGTCGGACCCTTCCTATGCGGGCCAGGTAGTGGTTATGACCTCCCCCCACATCGGTAATTACGGGGTCAGCTCCTACGACGATCAGGCGCTTCGTCCGGCGGCCCGGGGGCTGATAGTGCGGTCCCTTTCCCGCCGACACTCCAACTGGCGGGCGGAGGGAACCCTCGCCGGATATCTACGCTCCCATGAGATGGTGGCGATCGCCGATCTGGATACCCGCCGGCTCACCCGCCACCTGCGCGATCGGGGTGCCATGCCCGTGGCGATAGGTGCCGGGGTCGATAAAGAGGAGCTGATCCGTCGGGCCGCCCAAGCTCCTCGCATGGAAGGACAGGACCTGGCGACCGGCGTTTCTACCCCTCACCCCTACCGGATAGACCCGCAAGGCGAGGCGCGGGGGCGGGTGGTGGCCATCGACCTAGGAATGAAACGTGATATCGGCAGGCAGCTCGCCGCCCGCGGCCTGGAAGTACAGGTTCTGCCCGCCGCCTGTACCGCCCAGGACATCCTCGATCTTGACCCGACCGGAGTGTTCCTGACCAACGGCCCCGGCGATCCCGAGCCTCTGCAACACAATATCGAGACGGTGCGCTCCCTGCTCGGACGGGTGCCGGTGTTCGGCATCTGCCTGGGTCATCAGGTGATCGGACTGGCCTTGGGGGCCTCTACCTTCAAACTCCCCTTCGGCCATCACGGGGGCAACCACCCGGTTCGCCGCCTCGCCGACGGCCGGGTGGAGATCACCGCCCAGAACCACGGCTTCGCGGTCGACCTATGGCCGTTGACCGGGCGGGAAATGCCCGAGCGGGTCGGCCTGGCCGGGCCGGAACTGCTACCCCGAGCCGTGACCGGCGACTTCGGCGAGGTGCGGCCCACCCATCAGAACCTCAACGACGGAACCCTTGAAGGTCTCGAATGCCTGGATATACCGGCCCTGTCGGTTCAATATCATCCCGAGGCGGCCCCCGGACCGCATGACGCCCTGGGTTTATTCGACGACTTCTTGGCCCTGATGGGGCTGGAAACCGAGGCCGAAGATGCCTAAAAGAACCGATATCCGCAGCATCCTTTTGATCGGCTCCGGCCCGATAGTGATCGGACAGGCCTGCGAGTTCGACTATTCGGGTACCCAGGCCGCCAAGGTGCTCAGATCCGAGGGCTATCGGGTGATACTGATCAACTCCAATCCGGCCACCATCATGACCGATCCCGAGTTCGCCGACGCCACCTATCTGGAGCCGATCACCCCCGAGATCGTGGCCCGCATCCTGTCCCACGAGCAGCCCGACGCCTTGCTACCCACCCTGGGCGGACAGACCGCCCTCAACGTGACGGCCGAGCTGTCCCGCAACGGGGTGATCGAAGAATCCGGGGTGGAGCTGATCGGGGCCAAGTTCGACGCCATCGAACGGGCCGAGGATCGGGGACTGTTCAAAAAAACCATGACCGAGGCCGGTATCGAATCCCCCCTCTCCCACTATGCCCGGTCGATGGAAGAGGCCAGGGCAGCCGCTCGGTACATCGGTTATCCGGTGATGATCCGGCCTTCTTTCATTCTCGGCGGCGGCGGCACCGGCGTGGCCGATGACGAGGAATCTTTTCTGAAGATCGCCGGACGGGGCCTGGATACCTCACCGGTCGGCGAGATCCTGGTGGAGGAGTCGGTGGTCGGATGGAAGGAATACGAGCTGGAGGTAATGGCCGACCAAAACGGCAACGCGGTAATCGTGTGTTCGATAGAGAACCTGGACCCGATGGGCGTCCACACCGGCGATTCGATCACGGTGGCACCGATCCAGACCTTGTCGGATCGGGAATACCAGGAGATGCGCAACGAGGCCATCACCTGCCTGCGGGCCATCGGGGTGCAGACCGGCGGCTCCAACGTCCAGTTTGCGGTCGATCCGGCCACCGGCAGGCGGCTGATCATCGAGATGAACCCCCGGGTGTCGCGTTCGTCGGCCCTGGCCTCCAAAGCCACCGGTTTCCCGATAGCCAAGATCGCCGCCCTGCTGGCAGTGGGTTACACCCTCGATGAAATTGCCAACGACATTACCGGTGCTACCCCGGCCGGTTTCGAGCCGGTTCTGGACTACACCGTGGTCAAAATCCCCCGCTTCGATTTCCCCAAGTTCCCGATGGTTCCCGATCGTCTCGGCACCTCGATGAAGTCGGTGGGGGAGGCGATGGCCATCGGGCGCACTTTCCCCGAAGCCCTACAGAAGGCGTTGCGCAGCCTGGAGACCAACCGGTTCGGCCTCAACGTCGACCCCGGCGAAGCGGTTCTAAAGACCTGGTCCGAAGAAGACCTCGCCCAGGCGGTCACCATTCCGAGCTCGGGGAGAATATTCGCCGTGGGAGAGGCGATCAGGAGGGGATGGAACCTGTCCGACCTGGCCCGCTCCACCGGTATAGATCCCTGGTTTCTGGACCAGATGGCCGACATCTACCGGCTCAGGACCGAGCTGGAGGGGGCCGACGATCTGGAGCCGGGTCTGGTGTTGGAGTCCAAACGGTTGGGCTTTTCGGACGCCCAACTGGCCTATCTCCGAGGACAATCCGAGGCGGAGGTGCGGCGGTTCCGTCAATCGGCGGGCATCCACCCCACCTACAAGCGGGTAGACACTTGCGCTGCCGAGTTTGAAGCCCAAACCCCCTATTTCTATTCCACCTACGAGGATGAGAGCGAAACGGAGCCTTCCGATAAACCCCGAGTGGTGATCCTCGGGTCGGGACCCAACCGGATCGGACAGGGCATCGAGTTCGACTACTGCTGCGTACACGCCGCCTTCGCACTCAAGGAGGCCGGCTATGAAACAGTCATGGTCAACTGCAACCCTGAAACCGTCTCCACCGACTATGACACCTCCGATCGTCTCTATTTCGAGCCTCTGACGGTCGAAGATGTTCTCGAAATCTGCCAAGCCGAGCAGCCGGTGGCGGTAATAGTGCAGCTCGGAGGACAGACCCCGCTTAACCTGGCCCGCCCCCTGGAAGCAGCCGGTGCCCCTATTGCCGGTACCGCCCCGGATCGCATCGACCAGGCCGAAGATCGGGAGCGATTCTCCGCACTCTGTCGCCGGCTGGGCATCTCCCAACCCCCGCACGGTACGGCGACCGGTCCATCCGAAGCCGCCCGGATCGCCTCGGAAATCGGTTTTCCGGTGCTGGTGCGACCCTCCTACGTTTTAGGGGGCCGGGCGATGCGGATCGTTTACACCGACCAGGATCTCACGGATTATCTGACCGACCTCTACGGACAGGATCAGCAGGTCGGTTTCGATCTGTCTTCTGCCCCCCTCCTGATCGACCGCTTCCTGGAAGGAGCGGTAGAGGTCGACGTGGATGCGGTCTATGACGGGTCGGAGCTGCTCTTGGGGGGAATCATGGAGCATGTGGAGCAGGCCGGGGTTCACTCCGGCGACTCGGCCTGCATTACCCCACCCCCTACTCTCAGCCCCGAGGCATGCCGGAGGATCATCGAGGCCACCGAAGACCTAGCCCAAGCCCTGGAGGTGAGGGGTTTGATCAACATACAGTACGCCGTTAAAGAAGGTCAGGTGTTTCTGCTGGAAGCCAACCCGCGAGGATCACGTACCGTACCGTTTATATCCAAGGCCAAGGGCATTCCGCTGGCCAAGATCGCCGCTCGGGTAATGATGGGCGACACCTTGGCGGATCTGGCCAAATCCGGGATGTACGAAGCTCCTGGGAAGGACGGATTCGTAGCCGTCAAAGAGGCGGTACTGCCCTGGGATCGCTTCCCCGAGGAAGACACGGTTCTGGGTCCGGAAATGAGGGCCACCGGCGAGGTAATGGGGATCGGAACCGGCCCCGGTGTGGCCTACGCCAAGGCGCTGATGGCCGCCGGAGGCGAGATTCCAGGAGAGGGGACCGTTTTTCTGTCGTTCGCCGATGCGGACAAACCCGCCGGTGCCAGGATCGGCGAAGCCTTCCATTCGATGGGTTTTCAGTTGATCGCCTCCTCCGGTACCGCCCACTATCTCCAGGAGAAAGGGGTGCCCGCTCGGGTGGTTCCGAAAGTGGGGGAGGGCGAACGCGACACGGTATGGCAGATCGAATACGGTCGGGTGGACCTGGTGATCAACACCCCGCAGGGCCATCGAGCCCGAGGGGATGGGCGGCTGATGCGCCGGGCTGCTACCGCCCGAGGCGTTCCCATCGTCACCACCGTTGCCGGAGGAGAGGCGGTTATCCGCAGTCTGAAAGGATCGCGCCAAGCGGTCTATGAGGTGAGGAGCCTGCAAGATTGGCATCGTTAAATCAGGTTGTCCGACTGGGTCCGGTGTCGCTGAGAACCCCGCTGGTGGGGGCTTCGGGGACGGTGGGGTCGGCGGTGGACTTCGTGTCGGTGGCCTCCCCGGAATATTACGGGGCGCTGGTGGCCAAGTCGGTTTCGCCCGAGCCCTGGCCGGGTAACCCTCCTCCTCGGCTGGCTCCGGCCGCAGACGGGATGCTCAACTCCATCGGTATCCAGAATCCCGGCATTTCCGCCTGGGTGTCCGAGTTCGGATCACGGCTGGGAGAGGTCGGGGTGCCGGTGTGGGGATCGGCGGTGGGTCACTCTCCGAAGGACTTTGCCCAGGTAGCGGCCCGACTGGAAGAGGCCGGGGTCGGGGCGGTGGAGATCAACCTGTCCTGCCCCAACCTGGACGGACACGGGCTGATCGCTCTGGATCCGGTGGCCTCGGCCCAGGTGGTGGAGGCGGTGCGAGACGCGGTATCGGGTCCGGTTTCGACCAAGCTTTCGCCCAACGCCTCCGACATTGTGGAGATAGCCGGATCGGTCTGGGAGGCAGGTGCCGACTGGGTGGTGATCGGCAACACAATCTGGGGTGCCGCCATCGACCTTGATACCAGAACCCCTCGAATCGCTATGGGAACGGGCGGATACTCAGGGCCTCCTCTCAAACCGATCTCCATCCGGGCGGTTATGGAGGTCGCTACCCAACTGCCCGGCCTCCCCGTACTCGGCTGTGGCGGGGTTACCAGCGGTGAGGATGTGGTGGAATACCTACTGGCCGGGGCCAATGCGGTAGCGATCGGTACCGCCCATTTCGCCGAACCCAGGGCGGCTAAACGCATCAGCCGGGAGCTGGCCAAATGGTGTCGATCCCACCAGGTAGGTAGCCTGTCCGATCTGATAGGTGCTGCCCTACCCGGCAAGCAAAAGGTTTAATCCATTATGACAGACATAAGAAACCCCATCCTGTTGGCGCTGGACGTCCCCACCGGTGAGGAAGCGATTCGCCTGGCCAAGGAACTGGCTCTTGATGTAGGCGGGTTCAAGGTGGGTTTGGAGCTTTTAACCGGTCCGGGTCCGGCCATGGTCGGCCTGATCAGTCGGCTCGGCGGCCCGGTGTTCGCCGACGCCAAACTGCACGATATCCCCAACACGGTCAAAGCCGCCGCCCGCCATCTCGGTCAGGCCGGTGCCCGATGGGTGACCGCTCATGCCGCCGGGGGAAGAGCCATGCTGGAGGCGGCGGTGGAAGGTCTGACGGAGGGGGCGGGCTCCCGTCAGGCAGGAATCCTGGCCATAACCGTTTTAACCAGCCTGGACAAGAAGGCGCTGGCCGAGACCGGGGTAAAGGTTGAGCCGGCCAAGCTGACCTCGGTCCGGGCTCGGCTGGCACGGGAAGCCGGATGCGAAGGGGTGATCGTCTCGGTTCGGGAGCTGAATGTGCTGTCGGATGTGGCCCCCGACCTATTGAAGGTTACCCCGGGCATACGGCCCTCCGGTGTGGATTCCCACGATCAGGTGAGGACCGCCACCCCCGCCGAGGCAATAAAGAGAGGGGCCGATTACCTGGTGGTAGGTCGGGCTATAACAGCTGCGGATGATCCCAAACAAGCCGCCTCCGAGCTGCTTAAAGGGCTCCGTTATGAACCAGCCGGTTGACAGGCTAAAGTCAGTTCGGCTCCGAGCCCGTCCACCTTTGAAATGAAGAAGGGTTGAGGCCGGGTTCAGGAGACAGAAACATCAAGAATACGACAGAGGGAGAAAATGGCACCTCCGAAGTTAACCCCCGAACAGCGAGCCAAGGCTCTGGAAAAAGCAGTGGAAGTCCGCCGCAAGCGAGCCGAGATCAAGACCCTGCTTAAGAACGGTTCGTTGTCTCTGGACGATCTGTTGGATAGGGCTGCCGACGACTCGACAGTAAGCGCTATCAAAGTCAGCGTTGTGTTGTCGTCGATGCCTAGGATCGGCAAGGTTAGAGCAGCTCAGATCATGGAGGAACTCGGGATCGCCGAGAACCGTCGTATCCAAGGCCTCGGCCCCAACCAGCGTGCCTCCCTCTTGGACAAGTTCGGCTCATAGAAAGATCTAAGGCCGGCCCCGAAAAGGGTCGGCTGGTGATCATCTCCGGACCCTCCGGAGTCGGGAAAAATACGGTCGTCCGAGCCCTTTCCCCTCTTCACAACTTCCATTTTGCGGTTTCGGCTACCACTCGGAACCGCCGTCCTGACGAAACCCACGGGGTGGAGTACTTCTTTGTGGACGATCAAGCCTTTTCCCGGTTGATCGAACAGGGGAAGCTGCTGGAGTGGGCCGAGTTCGCCGGCCATAGATACGGCACCCTACAAGACGAGGTGTTCCTTCACCTTGACCAAGGCCAAGACGTGCTTCTTGACGTGGAACTTAACGGGGCCTATCAGGTCATGGAAGCCTATCCGGATGCGATTTCGATCTTTCTGATGCCTCCCGACCTCGACGTGCTGGAGTCCAGGATGAGAGGTCGGAGAGGCATGACCGAAGCGGAAATCGCCACCCGACTTAAGCTGGCCGAATCCCAGATAGCCGATGGATGGCATAGGTTCGGCCATGTGGTGGTCAACTCGGATTTAGATGCCGCCGTGTCTGCGATAGCGGGTATACTAAGGGCCGGATCACCCGAATGAGATCCCGACGGTTCGGTGCGGTTCATTGCGCATTTGTCTCCCCCAAAACTGCCCGCTTGGTCTAGCTGAAAGACGGTATCAAAAATGATCGAACCCCCTATCGAAGAAGTTCTCGCCAAGGCCGGGGGACGCTTCAACCTGGTTCTGCTCGCCTCCCGGCGGGCCCGCCAGATCAACAGCTACTACACCCAGTTGGGCGGAGGAATCGGACGTTTCGCTCCTCCCCAGGTCGATTCCCTCAGCCACAAGCCCCTCACCATCGCCCTTGAGGAGATAGCAGCCGACAAGGTAAAGGTGACTACCGAGGCACCCGCCGAGCCGGAAGGTGACACACTTGATTTTCTGCTTTCCTACCAGGCCGAGCCGCTTGACGAGGAAGAGGCGGCAGATGACGGGGAGGGGGACGAAGCTCAACCGGTGAGCCCCGATGAGGCCGAAGATACCACCGCCGCCGAAGAGGTAGCTTCCGATGAGAGCTCCGAGGACCGGTAGCGCGGCGCTTAACGGCCGACATCTTCTTCTAGGTATCTCCGGCGGTATAGCCGCATTCAAGGCCGCCTACCTGGCTCGAAGGCTGATCGAAGCCGGTGCACAGGTACGGGTCATTATGACCAGGGGGGCTTCGCAATTTCTGGGCGAGCAAACCATGGCCGCCATCACCGGACAGGCGGTGGTAACCACCCTCTATGGATCCGACCGATCCGGACCCAGCCCCCACACCGACCTGGCCCGCTGTGCCGATGCGTTGGTGATAGCCCCGGCCACGGCCAACGTTTTGGGCAAGATCGCCCATGGTCTGGCCGACGACGCCCTGACCGCAACCGTTGCGGCCTTTGACGGCCCGGTGGTGCTGGCACCCGCTATGCACGCCGAAATGTGGGAACAACCGGCCACCGCCCGCAACGTTGATCTGCTCCGTCGGGATGGACGGCATCTGGTCGGGCCGGTGGAGGGTTCCCTGGCGGCCGGCGACCAGGGTATAGGGCGCATGGCGGAACCTGAGGAGATAGTTGATGCGGTGGCGCAGGTGTTCGATAGTTCTCTGTCCGGTTGGAAGGTGCTGGTAACCGCCGGAGGCACTCGGGAGGCCCTCGATCCGGTGCGCTTCCTGGGCAACCGTTCCTCCGGCAAGATGGGCCATCATCTGGCAGCCGAAGCGGCCCGTCGGGGTGCCGAAGTGGTATTGGTCACCACCGCATCTCACCCCGGCCTACCAGATCAGGTCGAGGTGGTGGCGGTGGAGTCGGCCCAGGATATGGCCCAAGAGGTGTGGGCGCGAGCCTCCGAGATCGACGCGGCCGTTTTGGCGGCGGCGGTGGCCGATTTCCGTCCGGCGGATGTGGCCGACACCAAGCTGGCCCGAACCGACGGCCCACCCACCATCGTTTTGGAGCCCACCCCCAACGTGCTGGCCGGGCTGGTGGAGCGGGTCAAACCGGGCACCGTGGTGGTGGGTTTTGCGGCGGAAACCGGCGGCCTGGACCGGGCAGTCCACAAGGCCCGAACCTACGGGGTGAACTTCCTGGTAGCCAACGACGTGACCCGGCCCGGCAGCGGGTTCGGAACCGACACCAACCAGGTGACCATCATCTCGGCCGAGGGGGACTCCACCCCGTTGGAAATGATGACCAAGCAAGAGGTAGCCGGGGTAATCTGGTCGCAGGTGGCCGAGCAGAAGAATTGAGATAGAGGATATGTTTAGACGAGGGCTCTTTCGTATACTGGGCCGAGCCAAAATGACCAGACACTTCACCAGCGAGTCCGTAACCGCCGGACATCCCGACAAGGTAGCCGACCGCATCTCCGACGCGGTGCTCGACGCCATCCTGGCCAAAGACCCGGAGGCTCGGGTGGCCTGCGAGACCATGGTCACCCCCCAGAAGGTGATCGTGGCCGGAGAGACCACCAACCGCGCCGGCCAGTTGGACTTTGAGGAAGTGATCCGGTCGGCTATCCGAGACATCGGATACACCTACGACGATATTGTCTTCCGCGCCGACAACGTTGAAATTGAAATGCTTCTCGGAAGCCAGAGCGACGATATCGCGGGCGGGGTTACCCGGTCCCTGGAGGCCCGGCAGGGGTCTAAGGATCCTTTAGATCAGCTAGGGGCAGGAGACCAAGGGATGATGTTCGGCTACGCCAACCGTGACACCGAGGAGTTGATGCCTGCGCCTATCCATTTGGCCCATCAGCTGGCTGCCCGGCTCACCGAGGTTCGGGAGGATGGCCTGCTCGACTATCTGCGCCCGGACGGCAAAACCCAGGTCACGGTGGCCTATAAGGGGTCAAAACCGGTGCGGGTGGAACGGGTTCTTATTTCATCCCATCACGACGCCGGAGTGAAAGACCGACAGATGGCGAAGGATCTCAAGGAAAAAGTGCTGAGGAAGATCGACAGCCCTTTGATCAGCCGTAAAACCACGTTGCTGGTCAACCCATCGGGGAGTTTCCTAAAAGGAGGCCCCGAGGCGGATGCCGGACTCACCGGCCGCAAGATCATCGTCGACACCTACGGCGGCTTCGCCCGTCACGGCGGAGGAGCTTTCTCAGGTAAGGACCCCACCAAGGTAGACCGTTCGGCCGCCTACTTCGCCCGCTACGTGGCCAAAAACGTGGTGGCGTCCGGTTTGGCGGAACAGTGCGAGATCCAGGTGTCCTACGCCATCGGCCAGGCCCGCCCTTTCTCGGTGTATGTCGATTCCTTCGGGACGTCTGAAATAGACCCGGCCAAGCTGGAAAAGGTGGTGAAAGAGTTCTTCGACTTCCGACCCGCCGCCATCATTAATACGCTCAAACTTCGCCAGTTCATTTACGCCAAAACTTCCGCTTTAGGCCATTTTGGAAGGGCTGGGTTTCCTTGGGAATCCACCGAGCAGGCCCACCTACTAAGGCGAGCGGCGGAGCGCCTCTGACCCATAACACCGTCGCCCGGGTCATTCCTGACGTACCCACACTGGCGGTAGACGAAGGCTTTTCGTATCTGATCCCCGAATCCTTGTCCGGTCGGGTGGGGGTCGGATCCATTGTGCGAGTTCCGTTGGCCGGACGCCGGGTCCGGGGCTATGTGATCGGATTGGAGTCCGCCTCAGAGATCGAGCAGCCCGACAAGCTAAAAGAGGTGCGATCCCTTTCCTCCGACCTTCCTGTGTTTACCGAACGGATGCTGGACGCCCTGCGTTGGGCGGCCGGATATTATGTGGCACCGCTGGCCCGGGTTCTGGCCAAGACCGCTCCTCCCAACCTTCCCAAGCGCCCTCCCCCCTTCGTTAGTTCCGAGGTCGAATCGGTGGAAGGCCCGCTGTCGGAACTAGCCCGCAACGCCCTAGACGGAAAGCCGCAGAAGACCGTCCAGGTGATGGCCGGAACCGGCTGGACCGACCTGATCCGGGGCGCAGCCGGCCTGCTGATCCGCTCGGAGCGGTCGGTGATAGTGGTGTGTCCGACCGTGGCGGAAACCGCCCGTCTGTCCGCCGGACTCCGCCAGGGTCTGGGTGATCTGGTAGTGGAGGTGGGGGAACAAAGCCCGGCTTCGGTCACGGCGGCCTGGTCCAAGGCGGCTACTACCGGCGGTTTGGTAGTGGTGGGAACCATGCGGGTGGTCTGGTGGCCGATCCGCAACCTGTCGATGGCGATAATGGTCGAAGAAGGCCGGCCCGGTATGAAAGAACGACAAAGCCCGACCGTCGCCGCATCCGACCTGGCCCGGGTGAGAGCGGAATGCGAAGGCTTTCAGCTGGTGAAGATCGGGCGGGTTCCGACCCTCCGTTCCTTGCACGAATCTACGGAGGTCATCCGGGTGCCGGGTCGCCTATGGGCACCGGTGCAGATCGTCAACCGTACCGAGGACCCACCCGGTCAGGGTCTGTTATCCGAGCAGGCCAAGTCGGCCCTGGCCGGGATCGCCGGCCGAGGTGGGAGGGTATTTTTCTTCACCCATCGACGGGGATATGCACCGGCGGCCCGCTGCGTGCGCTGCCGACTCCTACGCAGCTGCCCCAGGTGCGGGTCACGTCCCGACCACCAGGCCACCTGCGCCAGATGCGGAGCGAACCTGGGAAAATGCTCCGGATGCGGTGGAACCCGCTTCGAGCCTTTGGGAGCAGCGGTCGGTCGGGTAACAGAGGACGTTCGGCGGCTGGTCGGAGATGCGGTCGGTTCCGTAGAAGAGGCCCGTCAGGTTCTGGTAGGTACCGAAGCCGATCTCGTGGCCGTACCGCAGGTCGATCTGGCGGTGGTGGTAGACGGAGATGGCCTGGTCAGAGCCACCAACTACCGGGCGGCGGAAGACGCCCTGGGGTTGTTGGCCCGGGTAGCTTCCACCGTCCGGAGGAACGGACGGGCCCGAATGATGCTCCAGACCGCCGACATCCGCCAACCGGTCTACCAAGCCTTACACCGAGGGGATCCGATTACCTTTCTGAAAGACGAGCTGGCCACCCGCCGCAGCCTGTCGTTGCCGCCGTTCGGAGAGGTGGTGCTGGTGGAAGTGGTGGGCACCGAAGATACTTCCATCCTGGACAAGGTTCTGGAAGACGTTCTGGTCTACGGACCGTCGGTGGAGAACAACCGCCTCCGCTGGATGATCCAAGGCGACGATCTCACCGATTTCAAGCTCGACCTCCGCGACACGGTGACCGGTCTCCGCCGCCGCAACCTAAGGGTTCGGGTAGATGTCGACCCACGGGAGTTTTAGGAAGCGCCAACCCTTCTCCAAACCTAGAGTTCGCAAGTTTTCTATAAGCCCCTGCCTAAGGTTCGTAGAGAAAAGCCCCATAAACAGGGAAAACACTACCAAGAACGCGAAAATCGACACACCTCACCCGGCTACGCCGGGTCCCCACCCCCGCCTCGCACCACCTGATTCGGAGCGTGGTCAGCCATGCCCGGACTGAAGCCGGGAGACTGCGGTTCGGCTGTTCGCTCCATACAAATATGTTCCCTCAATTGCCGGGGATCCGATCGGGTCTCCTACCTCTAACCCGGCCTTCGGTGCTTGGCAATCCCCTTACGTACAATGACTTTTCGAAAAGGTCAACCCCTAATTTCGAGAACACGAAAAAGTGATCTGGTTGGCCCGATTAGCCGGAAAACGGAACCTGGGTTTGGGCGGCGTGGACCAAACCCAGGACGGTCTTGCTGATCGGTGGCACTAATCTTTTGGCGCATCCTCTTCGGTCCAGGAGACCTTGTGGCCATATTTCCTATCCGAACCTTCGGCGATCCGGTTCTGTCGATCAAAACCAAGCCGGTGAAGCGTTTTGACGACCCTCTTCGACGCCTATCCGAGGACATGATCGAGACTATGTACGAAGCTCCCGGAGTCGGCTTGGCCGCTCCTCAGATCGGGGTGGCCAAGCGAATGTTCGTCTTCGATGTGGGGGACGGTCCCGAGGTCATGGTGAACCCGAAGCTGGTGGAATCGTCGGGGGCCTGGGAATACCAGGAGGGGTGCTTGTCGGTACCCGGTCATTACTTTCTTATCAGCCGACCCGCCTTCGCCCGGGCCATCGGACAGGATCTGGACGGTCAACCCATCGAGTTTGCCGGCGACGAGCTGCTGGGAAGGGTGCTACAGCACGAGATCGACCACCTGGACGGGCGTCTCCTCCTGACCCGGCTCCCCCCGGCTCAACGTTCGGAGGTGTATAGCGAGCTTCAAAACCCACCCTCCGCCCGGTGATAAAAACCGCCTTCCTCGGGACCTCTTCGGAGGCCCTTCCCGCCCTTGATTTCCTGGCCGAACACATCGACCTGGTGCGGGTCATAACCCGTCCCGACCGTCCGCAGGGGAGGGGGCGGGCGCTAAAGCCTCCGCCGGTCAAGACCAGGGCCGTCGAGCTGGGTCTTACGGTTGCGCAACCGTCGTCTTCGGCCGAGTTGGGCACTCTCATAGCCGAGTTGCCGTTGGATCTGGGGGTGGTGGTCGGCTACGGATTGCTCGTGAAGCGGGACACGCTCAACCGTCCCCGCCTAGGCATGGTCAACCTGCATTTCTCTCTCCTGCCCCGGTGGCGGGGTGCCGCTCCGATACAACGGGCCATCCTCGCCGGAGATCGGACCACCGGAGTGACCCTTATGCAGATGGAAGCGGGTTTGGATACCGGTCCCGCCCTGGCGGTCAGGGAAACCCCGATCTATGACCATGAAGACGCCGGGGCTCTGTCGGACCGTCTGTCTCTCGCCGCCGCCGAGCTCCTGGCCGACAATATAGATGCGGTGGCGAACCGGCGGCTTAATCCGATCCCCCAAGACGAATCTCAGGTTACCTGGGCGGATCCGCTCACCACCGCCGAGGCCCGACTGGACTTCGACCAACCTGCCGAGCTGCTGGACCGAACCATTCGAGCCTTCCACCCCCGCCCCGGTGCCCACACCCTCTGGCAGGGGAAGCGCTTCAAAATCCGCCAGGCGGACCTGGCTTCAGGAAGGTTGGAACCGGGCACCCTGGAACCCCACCCAAAGGGGGTAATGGTGGGGACGGCCACCCGAAGCCTGCTCTTACGTACCGTACAACCAGAAGGGAAAAAAGTGATGGACGCCCTCGACTGGCTGCGAGGTATCAAAGGCCCGCTCGGCTGTCTGGGAGGAAGCACCCTCCTGGGATGAAACCGGGCTTAGAAACCCGCCTGACCGCCGCCCGGCTGGTGGGTCGGATCGCCCGAGAAGGGGCCTGGTCCAATGTGGTTACCCGAGAAGTAGACCTACCCGCCGATGATGCCAGGCTGGTCCGACATCTGGTTTACGGAACCATCCGCAACCTGCCCCGTCTGGACCGGGCCATAGCGGAGCTATCCAGCCGACCGCTTTCGGCGGTTCACCCCGAGGTGCAGGACGTCCTTCGGGTGGCTTTCCATGAGGTTTTGTTCGGACGGACCGCCCCCCATGCCGTATCGGACATGGCCGTGGAGGCGATCCGGCACCGGGGTCGGAATCGGGCCACCGGGTTCGTCAACGCCCTGGTCAGAAAGGTCCAACGTCAGGGAGAACCGAGCCATCCCACCGACCTTTCCGCTACCTACAGTATGCCCGGCTGGGTTATCGAAGACCTGATACGCACCTGGGGCCGAGACTCGGCGGAGGCCTTCTTGTCGGCGTCCCATCAGGATGCGCCGGTCAACTTCCGGATGGCCGGAGGAATCCCTCCACCTCCGGATGTGCTTCCCACTTCCATCCCTGGTGTCTTCACCCATCCGCAAAATCGGGTTCCTGACCTGGCGATCGTGCAGGATGCCGCTTCGGTAGCCGTGGTAGAAGCCTTGGGCGTGTCTTCAGAAGATAGGGTGCTGGAAGTGGGTGCCGCACCGGGCGGCAAGACCCTGGCGATTTGGGATAGTAAACCCGCCGATCTGGTGTCGGTCGACCTCCATCCCCGCCGGATTATTAAGGCTGCCCGACGGTTGGCCAGGGAAGGCTACCCGGGGGGTTGGGTCCGGGCGGATGGAGTTCGCCTGCCCTTTCGAAACGGTGCGTTCGGCAAGGTCTTGGTAGACGCCCCCTGTACCGGGCTGGGCACCCTCCGGCGTCGCCCCGAGGTTCGGCTGCGGGTGACGAATGCTGACCGAAACCGGCTGGCGGCGCTCCAACAGAGGCTCCTAAAAGAGGCCTTGGACATGGTTCGACCCGGCGGTCGGCTGGTCTATTCGGTCTGTACGTTGACCTCCGCCGAGACCTTGGATGTCGTAGCAGGACAGGGAGGGCGACCCCCGACCGACCTCCCCGGATTAACCGTCGATTCAGGCCTTCTGCTGGCCCCTCATCTAACCGGAACCGACGGGATGTTTATATCGGTGTTCGACCGGTGACCGGCATCACCCCGTCTTCCGGTCACCGCATCCGTGCCGGGTACCATCTCACATCATGCCAAAACCGGTTCGGATAGCGGCTTCCATCCTGGCCGCCGACTTCGCTCGACTGGGCGAGGAAGTGGCTCGGGTGGAGCCTCACCTAGACCTACTCCATATCGATGTCATGGACGGCCATTTCGTCCCGAACATTTCGCTGGGCCTGCCCGTCATCCGCTCCTTGAGGAAGGTAACCGGACTGGATTTCGACTGCCATCTCATGGTCACCAACCCCGGCTACATGGTGTATCCCCTGCAGGAGGCCGGTGCTGACAGCATCACCGTGCATTTGGAGGCGGTACCGAATCCGCACCCCATCGAAGCCCGCGCCCGTCAGGCCGGGCTCGGCTTCGGGCTGGTTATCAATCCCGCTACCCCCTACCGGACCCTGGACCCGTTTCTGGAGCTATGCGACCTGGTGCTGGTGATGTCGGTGGTGCCTGGATTCGGGGGACAGTCCTTCATGGCCGAGGTCTTGTCCAAGGTGGAGGCGGCCCGCTCCGCTATTGACCGAAGAGGCCTGAAGGTGGACATCGAAATCGACGGGGGTATCGGACCGGCCACCATCGGTTCCGCCCGAGCCGCCGGTGCCAACGTCTTTGTAGCCGGAACCGCCATTTTCCGACAGCCGGATCCGATACAGGCCATTTCCAACCTACGGAAGGCAGCCGAAGGAGGGTCGAATTGAGCCCGGCCTGGTCGAATCAGGACCACGCCCGGATGGATCAGGCCATCAACCTGGCCCGCCTCTATAACCCTCACCCCAACCCCCGGGTGGGTTGCGTGATAGTCGACCGCGAGGGACAGGTGGTGGGAGAGGGTGCCCACCGGGGCCCGGGTACTTCCCATGCCGAGGCCATCGCCCTGCAACAAGCCGGAGATTCGGCCCGAGGAGCCACCTTGTATGTCACCCTGGAGCCCTGTTCCCATCTGGGACGAACCCCACCCTGTGCACGATCCGTGACAGAAGCCGGGGTCGGCCGGGTGGAAGTTGCCGCCTATGACCCGGATATCCGGGTTCGGGGTCGGGGAATCGAGATCCTGGAACAGGCGGGAATCGAAACCAGGGTCGGGCTGAGAAGTAGGGAATCCATTCGGCTTGATACCGGTTTCCACTATCACCGGCGAACCGGCCTGCCCTACATCAAGGGGGTAATAGCCGACCCCCAGGCCCTGGCCGACCCCTCGGTACGGGCCGACCTGGATACCCTGGTTAAAGAGGCCGATTATGTCCTGGATACCCGACCCGACGGCCTGGAAATACCTCTCTCGCAATGGGCGGCCCTCCAAGCCGAGAAAGGTCACCTTGACCTGGCGATCAGAGACGCCGACTCCGTGCCATATTTCCGGGAAAAGGGCCTGATTAAGGAGGTCAGCCTGTACCTCAAGGCCCATTGCCGACTTCCGGCCGATTGGGAGGAGAACGGCTTCCGGTTGATAGCGGAGGAGGCGGTTGGCCCCGGTTTTCGCCGTTTCGACCTGGCCCGTCCGATCAAAACTTGGGGCCAGCTGGTGAGACGCCGGTCCGAAACAGTTCTCCCCACCCGTTATGGCCGATTCCGTGCCATCGGCTACCAATCCCTGGACGATGGTCGGCAGCATCTGGCTCTGGTCCAAGGGGAGGTGACCGGAGAATCGGGCGCTTTGGTAAGGATCCATTCCGAGTGTCTGACCGGCGACGTTTTTTCCAGCCTCCGCTGCGATTGCGGATTCCAGCTTGACGAGGCTATGCGCCGCATCGGCGAGGCAGGCCGGGGGGTGGTCGTCTATATACGAGGCCACGAAGGGCGAGGGGTGGGCCTGATCCATAAATTGTCTGCCTACGCCCTCCAAGACCAAGGCCGGGATACGGTGGAGGCCAACCTGGAGCTCGGTCTACCGGCCGACCGGCGGGACTACGGGGTAGGTGCCCGGATTCTGGCCGATTTGGGGGTAACCCATCTCCGCCTTCTTAGCAACAACCCGGCCAAGTCGGACGGACTCAAGGGAAACGGCTTAAAAATCCTCGAACGGATCACCCTGCTAGCCGGCGAAAACGACCACAACCGTACCTATCTACGTACCAAGGTAGCCAAGCTGGGTCATGTAATGAATCTGGAAGGAGACTGAACCCTTCAGATCCTGGCTTGAGCCCGATTGTGCCGGGAAATTAGCCCTGAAAACTGCTACGCTCTTATCTAGAATACTGCTACGCTAAAGCCTAGAATACTGCTACGCTAAGCTCCGTGCAATATATCCCCCGCCTGGTAGACGACCAGATCAAGCGAGCTGGTAGCGTTCATCCCGTGGTACTGGTTACGGGTGCCAGGGGCGTGGGCAAGACCACCACCGCCCTTCGTAGGTCGAAGTCCGCCGCATTTCTGGACGACTCGGCCACCCGCATCGTTTTCCAGGACAACCCGGGGTCCGCCTTGACGCAGTATCAGGAGCCGCTTCTGGTGGACGAGTGGCAGCTGGTTCCCGAGGTTGTACGGGCGATCAAACGAACCGTCGATCGGAACCGAAGGCCGGGGCGGTTCATCCTCACCGGCTCGCCCGATCCACGCAGCCGATCCGAGTTCCAGGTACTGACCGGACGGGCGGGGGTGGTACGACTCAACCCGATGACCGTTCGGGAGCTCAAGGGTGGGGTTGCTGATCTGCGCCATGCCCCGATGGTGGTCGGTTTGTTGTCGGGAGTTCCACCTGAAGCCCCACCTGAGCACACTCCGGACGTGTTCGGTTACCTGGATATGGCGGCGATCGGGGGCTTCCCTGAATGCGCGCCTGAGGGTTCGGTGGCTCAAGCGCAGGGATGGTATCAGGACTATCTGAGCGTTTTGTTGCGGCGTGATCTGCCTCTGTTCGGAACCCGGCGCTCTGCCTCCCTTTTCCGCAGATACCTCACCTCTGCCGCCCGGCACACCGCCCGCTCGCCCGAGGATGGAAGCCTGAGAAATGCCGCCCGGGTCAACCCCGGAACCCACCGCGACTACCGGCACATCCTGTTGGATATGGATCTGACCGTCGAAGTGCCGGCGTTTATTGACGAGGGGCTTTCCGGTCTAGGCAAGTCTCCCAAGATGTTGTTCGGCGACACCGGGCTCCTGATCGCGGCGATGAACGTTCCTCTGGCCCGCCTCAAACTGAACGGCGACCTCTACGGACGGGTAATCGAGACGTTCGCCCTCAACCAGATCCGCGCCGAGCTGGAGGCGATGGGCCGACGGGACGCCCTGAGCCATCTCCGCACCCACGGGGAAGTCCGTGAAATAGACGCAGTTATAGAAACGGAGAGCGGAGGGATAGTGGCTATCGAAGTCAAGTCGGCCAACCGGCATCGGCCGGGCGACATCCGACATATCGAGTGGCTCGCCGAGAAGGTCGGAGACCGGTTCAGGCTGGGCCTGGTGCTCACCACCGGCACCCACATCAGCAACATCCGAAGCGAGAAAAGCGACCGGATCTGGGCGGCACCGATCAGCATCCTTTGGCAATAGTCCAGCAGCTCCGCGCTGAGCTGTTGGTAGATGTCAGCGACGCTTACTTGTGGCGCTCGTCTAGGAATCGTTGCAGAGCACCGGGCTGATGGGCCAACGGGGTTAGGAAGGCTCTCGGCCCGGCTTGGCGGACCAGGATGCCTCGCTCTTCTAAGTCCTTGAGGCGCTCTTCAATGGTGGCGGGGTGGTTCTTGATGGGACGAACCTCTGCAACCGGTGCCCCTCGGTGGGAGATGACCACCGTCTGGCCAGATCCAACCCGCCGTATCACCTCGGAGAACCACTCCTTGGCTTCGTATATCGAGTAGGTAACCATATTCAAGTCCATAGCCTGATTAACACGGACAAGTTTAGGACTGCGGTTAGTGATCCGTATCGGTGGGCCGGGACCGGGTGTCCAGTTCGGTGAGGAGGCCGCCGAAATCGTTGAAGGGGCGGATCGCAGTTACTACTTGCGATCCGCCGAAATTAAAGAAGAATTTTTATTGTTCGGTAGCCGATCGGACCAACCCTCAGCGGCCCGATTCGGGCGGTGTGGACCAGAGCATGCTGATGGGACGGAGGTGGAGTCGGTCGCCCACGGTGAGGGACTGGGGTCCGGTGTGGAGCAGTACCCCGGCCCGGAAAGTACCCGGAGCTACCGAGTCCAGCTTGTCCCGAAGCCATTGGACATGGCGTAGGTGACCTAACGTGGGAGAAGCGGTGGCCTTTACCTCAACCGCAACCACAGCCCCGTCCCGTCGTTCGAGTATCAGGCCGATTTCTCGTTTTTGGTGGTCCCGGTAGTGAAACATACCCACTCGACTACCGGAAGCGGTCAGTTGGCGGGAGATCTCGTTGACCGCGAATGTTTCCAACAGAGGGCCGGTACCGCGGGCGGTGGCCGGGGCGAGCATCTCCGGTCCGACACCAAGCAGGTTGGCGGCCAGACCGGTATCGGTAACGTGGAGTTTGGAGCGACGCACGGCTCGGGACGTGAAGTTACGTGACCAGGATGGGAGCTCTTGGATCAGGAATACGGTCCGGAGCCATTCCAGGTAGGACATGACTGTGCTGTGATCAATATCAAGATCGTTGGCGGCCCTGGTGATGTTCACCTCGGTTGCAGTGGCCGCCGCCACCCACAGCAAAAGAGAAGGAAACGCCCTCTTGCGGCGGATGTCGGCCAGCTCGAACAGGTCGCGGCGGGTAACCGTTTCGATATAGCTGCTGTACCAATCATCTCGCAGGAGGGGATCCATACTCACGATCTCGGGGTAGCCCCCTCGGCACAACAACTCCATGTATCGGCTGCGTAGAGTAGGCAGGCCGGTGCCGAAGCGGGCCGGTTGGTCGAACCACCGGTCGAATGCACAGGGCGGATGGCCAACCAGTTCGGCCTCCGACAAAGGCCACAAGCCCAGCACCCGCACCCGACCCGCCAACGACTCGCTGATAGTGGGCACGGTTAGGAAGTTGGTCGATCCGGTTAGTAGGAAACGACCCGGGGTAGGGTCGGTATCAACCAACTGCTTAATCGCCCTTACCAACCGATCGCCGCCCAGCTGGATTTCATCCACCGTGAGCAGACCATCAGTCTCCGATAGGAACGTTATCGGGTCGTTCAGGGCGGCTTCCCTGGTTGCATCGTCATCCAGTGTCGTGTAGGTACCGCCGCGCCGCTCGGTAACCAGACAGGCCAGGGTCGTTTTACCCGACTGTCGGGGACCATGAACCATTACTACCCGAAAAGCGTCTAGCGCCTGGTCCAGTCGGTGGTGCAAGTGGCGAGCGATCAGCATAAAAAAGGATTCTAATCGACAATTTGTCCAGCCGCTATTCTTCAATTTCTCAAACACCTAATCTGCATTTTCTCCAACTACTAATTCACAATTCGACCAAGATCGTCGCCGGCGCGGGTGGTCTTGTTTCCGCTGACTCAAATAGAGCGGACAGAGCAGAGCCGCCCGCTTATCTCATCGAATGGGCTGGAACGGGGACACAGAGCGTCCAGACGAAGTCGTCAGTCACCGGCGACACCGAGGGGCAGACGGAAGATTTTGAGGTGGCCCTTCCCTAAGATCGAGAGAGCCTCTATAATGTGACCACCCGTAAGAAAGTGGAAGCCCGGCTGCTTCCCACCCGGCCACCGGAGAGCGAAACCGAGTGAGCCGTTGGTAACCGCCACCTGCCTTTGGCACCTCGAGGTGGCGATAGGGCGGATCGGTCGTCAATGCGCACCGAGAAACCGCCCGGGTTGGCAGCCGGTTGTCTCCCTTTATTCTTTCGGAAAAGGAAACCCCATTTCCGCTCTGTCCGGCGGATAAGAAAATCGAGGAGCAACATATCGCAGATCTACGCGTCAACAACGAAATCCGGGCCGACCAGCTGAGGGTGGTCGATCCCTCCGGCAAGCAGCTGGGGGTGATGCCCCGCCAAGACGCCCTTTACCTGGCCGACGGCCTGGGATGGGACCTGGTGGAGGTAGCTCCGGCCGCCGACCCTCCGGTAGCTCGGATGATGGACTACGGCAAGTTCAAATACGAACAATCGGTTAAAGAACGAGAGGCTCGTAAAAAGCAGACCCGCAGCACCCTCAAGGAGCTGACCTTCAAGGTCAAGATCGGCAACCACGACTACGAGATCAAGCGGGACCGGGCCATGCGGTTTCTGCGCAACGGAGATCGGGTCCGGGTGCGGGTATGGCTCAGAGGAAGGGAGGCAAGCCGGCCCCAACTCGGCCTGGCCATCCTGGAACGCCTCTCCGAAGATCTTTCCGAGCTGGCCACCGTGGATCAGCCCGCCAAGCTGGAAGGTCGCAACATGACCATGTCGTTGGCACCGCTCCGCCGCCCGGGGGGTTTCTATCAAGACCAGGACGAAGACACCAACCAATAGCAATCCAGACAAAGGACCAAACCCATGCCAAAGATGAAAAGCCATAAAGGTGCCGCCAAACGGTTCAAGGTGACCGGATCTGGTCGCATCCGCCGCCGCCAGTCCCACCGCGGTCATCTCCGCCTGGCCAAAGGCAAGGACAGCTACCGCCGGCTCAAAGGCGAAACGGATCTGGCCAAAGGCGATGAAAAGCGGGCCAAGCGCCTGCTCGGAATGTAAGAAGACAACCCCGGAGAAGCAACCATGTCACGAGTAAAGCGGCCCAGCAACTCCCGAGCCAGGCATCGGAAAGTTCTGGCCAAGGCCAAGGGCTATCGCGGTGCCAAGAGCCGCACCTTCCGAGCGGCCAACGAACAGGTGATGAAATCCCTGCATTACGCCTATCGGGATCGACGGGCCAGAAAGGGCGACTTCCGGCGGCTCTGGATCACCCGTATCAACGCCGCCGCCCGAGAGAACGGAACCACCTATTCCCAGCTTATCGCCGGTCTTAAGGCGGCCGAGCTGGAGGTGGATCGCAAAATGCTGGCCGAGATGGCGGTCAACGACCCCAATGCCTTCCGCCAGATCGTCGAGCTGGCCTCTGCCCATCGCCGCCCCTGAATTGCCAAAATCTTGAGTCCGTAAATCCGACCAGGTTTTGACCGATGGACCTTGAAAACCTCGCCCGGGTGGTAGAAGCCACCCTGTCCAAGATCAGTCAGGCCTCAGGCCTGGACGAGCTGGATGAGGCCGAGTCCGAAGCCCTGGGCAAGCGCTCCGAAATCGCCCTGGCCCGCCGGGGTATAGGAGGGCTGGACCCGCAGGATCGCAAGAAGGTGGGCCAAGCCATCCACGGGGCCACCCGCTCCCTTACCGAGGCCATAGCCGATCGGCGGGCAGTCCTCGAAGTGGAGGCAGAGAACGCCCTGTTAGAGAAGGATCGGGTTGATCTGACCCTGCCCTATAGCCGCCCGGCCCGGGGAACCCATCATCTGCTGACCCGCACCATGGAAGAGGTATGCGACGTCTTTCGGGCCATCGGCTACGAGGTGGCGGAAGGGCCGGAGCTGGAGCTGGCCTGGTACAACTTCGATGCCCTCAACACC
>VXMP01000027.1 GCA_009841075.1 Acidimicrobiia bacterium
CAAATGAGGCTTCACCCGAACAAAACGCTCCTTAACCACAACCAAACTCCTTTACCTTGTTGTTGATTCGATCTTTCCTGGTAGCGGCGGGCAGACTTGAACTGCCGACCTCTCGATTATGAGTCGAGCGCTCTTACCGACTGAGCTACGCCGCCAAGCCCTGGCCAGGCTACCGGACTGCCGGAGCCCCCTTCCGGATTCGAACCGGAGACCTCCTCCTTACCATGGAGGCGCTCTGGCCTACTGAGCTAAGGGGGCCCAGTTTAGGACGGCCTGCCACGACCGTCCCAGTGCCGGGAGAAGGATTTGAACCTCCGAAGGCGTTGCCGGCAGATTTACAGTCTGCTCCCTTTGTCCACTCGGGCATCCCGGCCTTTAAGGTGGCGGGGTGCCACCGGATTTAGCGGAAGAATGCTAGTCGCTTCAAATACGGTAGTACATGTTCTCCAGCCGCCGGATCCTCTCCTCGATAGGAGGATGGGTCGAAAAGAAGCCGCCGGACCCCAGGCCTCGTCTACCGAAGGCGTGGAGCGGATCGGCGATGAACAGCTGGCTGACCGCCGGATTCACCCTCATCGGTATCCGCCGCGAATTGGTGTCGATCTTCTCCAATGCCCGTGCCAGGCTGAGCGGCTGTCCGGTCATCTCGGCACCGGAGGCATCGGCCTGATACTCGCGGGCCCGGGAGATGGCCATTTTGATCACCATCCCCGCCAAAGGTGCCAGGATCACGGCTACCAGGGTCAGGACCAGGCCCATCGGGTTATTGCGGTCCCGGCCACCACCGAACCAGAGTCCGATCCGGGCGAAGATAGAAATAGCCGCCGCCAGCATGGCCGCAATCGAGGTGATCAGGATGTCGCGGTTGCGGACATGGGCCAGCTCGTGGGCGAGTACCCCTTCCAGCTCGTCGTCTCTCATAATCTCCAGGATGCCGGCGGTGACGGCCACGGCGGCGTGCCGGGGATTACGTCCGGTGGCGAAGGCGTTGGGCTGGCGGGAGTCGATTAGATGGATGGAGGGCACCGGCATGTCGGAGGCGGCCGCCAGTCGGCGCACCATCCCGTACACCTGCGGTAGCTCCTGTTCGGTAGCCGGACGGGCCCCGGTCATACGCAGAGCCAGCTTGTCGGAAAAGAAATAGGCCCCGAAATTGAGCAGTACGGCGAACATCAGTCCGATCAGCATCCCCTGCGACCCACCGAATATGGCTAAACCGATCAACCAGACCAGGGCGCTCATCAGGCTGAGCAGGGCGACCGTCTTCAAGTTGTTCATATGGGCCTGATAATAACGGCTCTCCGGTTTCTAAATGTAGGCCGACAAAACCAGGAAGTCGCCGAACCCGCGCGGGTGGAGCAGGGTGTCGATCTCTTTCACCCGGGAGCGGATGCCCAGGCGGCGGAAGGGGTCTCCGTCTCGGGCCTCGGCCAGCTCCTGTTCCCTAAGCCGCGCCCTCCGATCGGCCAAGCCCAGATCACGCAGGAAATCGCCCTGCCGGACCAGCTCGTACCGCATCCCCCGCGCCGAGACCAGGTCGACCAGGGCCGAGAAGTCGACGTCGGCGGTTATATCGGTTGCGCCCGGATGGTGGAGTGGGTCCTCCGACAGATGATGGGAGCGATAGGTGCGGAGGGTTCCTCCTCGGCTCCGACGGTGCAGAAGACCGGCGGAGGTGTCGCCGTAGTCGATCACCACCAGAGCACCGCCTCTCAGGAGTCCGATCACTTCCTCCATCCACTCCCGGGCGGCGGATTGACACTCCACCACCCCGCCGGTCGGCACCTCACCGGCGTAGGCCTCCAGCCAGTGCAGCACTTCGAGGCGGGCCGGGGTATCCACCATAACCAGGCGGTTTTCGTCCCACCCCACCCGACGCTCCCGCCAGTTTCCGTCCTCGACCCGGACCGCCAAGGCCATAGGCAGGTTGTCGAGCAGCTCGTTGGCGATCACCACCCCCCGAAAGGGCTTCAGACCCTGAAAGGAGGATAAGGTCACCACCTTGGGAAGCTTCTGCCGGAGGGCGTTGCGGGCGGCCGCCGCAACCTCTATGGCCACTGCCTTCGGGTCGAAGGGCAGGGCTTTCAACAGGGGCGACAGGAGGGCACCGGAGCTGGCACCGGCCTCGACCACCGTGAAATCGGCCGGTTCGCCCAGCCGTAGGTATTCGGCTTCCACCCATCGGGCCAGGGTGGTTCCGAATTCGGGGCTGATTTCCGGGCTGGTCAGAAAGTCGCCCTCGGCTTGGGAACGGAGCGGCCCCGAGCCGAAAAACCCGTGCTCGGTGTCGTAGAGGGCGATCTCCATATAGCGGTCGAAGGGGAGGGGGCCGTCGGTTTCGATCAGCCGCCGGATCCGTTCGGTCAGGCCTTGGGCGGACAAGCCTCTAGCCTCGGGAGCAACGCGTCGAACAGCCGCCTCAGCCGACCGGCCGCCTGGCCGGCCACCTCTATTACTTCTTCGCCGGTTATCCGACCGGCCGCCAGACCGGCCGCCCGGTTGGTGCACAACGAGATCCCCAGCACCTCGGCCCCCATATGACGGGCGGCGATGGCTTCGGGGACGGTGGACATGCCGATCAGGTCGGCCCCGAGGGTGATGGCCATGCGGATCTCGGCCGGGGTTTCGAACATGGGGCCTCGCCACCACATGTAAACCCCCTCTCGGAGACCGACCCCCACCTGGTCGGCGGCTTCCCGGGCCTGCTGTCGTAACCAAGGCGAGTAGACGTCGGTCATGTCGGGAAATCGGGTACCCAGCCGGTCGTCATTGGGGCCCCGCAGCGGGCTGAGACCGGTCGGGTTGATATGATCGGTCAGCAACACCAGGTCGCCGGGGGCGATGTCGGACCGGCATCCGCCGGAAGCGTTGGTCAGCACCACGCAGCGGGCACCGGACCGGATGGCGGCTCGAATCGAAAAGACGATCTGATCGGGCGAATACCCCTCGTAATGGTGCACCCTTCCCGAGTAGAGCAGTACCCGATTCCTACCCATCTCGACCGAATAGGCCGCTCCGGAGTGACCTGGTGCGGAAGGCTCGGGGAAGCCGGGGATCCGGTCATAAGGGACCTTGATGGCACCCTCTATTTGATCCGGATAGCCTCCCAGACCGGAGCCCAGCACGGCCACCACATCATGGTGGCTGCGTCCGGTCAGCCCACCGATGGCCGAGGCCGCCTCGGTTAGACGGAGATGCAGATCAGAATGATTTTCCTGCACGATGCCGATAGGGTGTACCGGCGCTCAGATTCCGCCGGTAACGGTCTTGGCCAGGTCGGCGAAGACTCCGGCGAACTCGTAGGGAAACACCCCGGCTGCACCCACGAACAGGGCGGTTATACCCAGGGCCAAGGCCAGAGAGCCGACCAACGGACGGGAGTCGGCCTTCGGTTCAATACCCTCGGGAACCGGGTCCATCCACATGGTCTTGCCGATCCGGGCGTAATAGACCAGCGCTATCACCGCGTTGACCGCCGCGATCACCGCCAGCGCGGTCGTCCAGACGTTATCGGGACGGAGGATGGACAGAAACATGACGAACTTGGCGTACCAACCCGCCAAAGGGGGTATCCCGGCCAGAGAAAAGAAGAAGACGGCCCCCAACACCGCGACCCGGGGGGAGTAACGCCACATCCCCGCCCAGTCGTCGATCTCCACGCTGCCTGTCCGGCGCGCCCCTGCTATGACCACGCCGAAGGCACCCAGGTTCATGAAGGCGTAGATGATCACATAGACGATGATGGCGGAGGCGGCTTCCTGGATCACCTCGGGATCGTTGCTTACCGCCGCAGCCGCGAAGGGAACCAGGATGAACCCGCCCTGGGCGATCGAAGAGTAGGCCAACAGCCGCACCACATTGTCCTGCCTTAGGGCGGTCAGGTTCCCCAGGGTCATCGACAGCGCCGCCAGAATCCATAGGGTCGGACCCCATATCTCGGTGACTGCGGGCAGCGCCTGGTAGCAGAGCAGCATCAGACCGACGAAGCCGGCCGTTTTGGAGCCCACCGACAGATAGGCGGTTACCGGCGTGGGGGCACCTTGATAGGTGTCAGGTGCCCAGAAATGGAAGGGAACCGCTGTCACCTTGAAGCCGAACCCGACGATGGTGAACAGCACCGCCAACCGGAAGGCCCCGCTATCGGCCAGGGCGGGGGCGGCTTGACGGATGCCCTCGAAGGTCACCGAACCGGTCAGCCCGTAGAGGAAGGACATGCCGTACAGGAGGATGGCGGTGGAGAGAACGCCCAGGATGAAGAACTTAAGGGCCGCCTCGTTGGAGCGGGAGTCGCCCTTACGCCAGCCGGCCAGCAGAAACAGCGGTCCGGTAACCAGCTCCAGACCAACAAACAAGGTGATCAGATCCCGCGAGGAAGCCATCACCAACGAACCCAGAATCGAGGTGATCATCAACAGGTAGTACTCGCCCTGGTAGTAGCGATCGCTCTCGATGAACGAAACCGACATCAGCAGCACCAGATAGCCCCCTACGATGAACACCGCCTTGAGCACCAGGGCGAACTCGTCCACCACATAGCCTCCGCCCATCATCGAGCGGCTCTGTGGCCCGTCATCGAACGCCAGGGTTAGCAGAGGTAGGGCGGCGATCGCCAAGCCCAGCACGGCGGCGAAGGCCGTCCAGTACTTGCGGGAACGGGGCAGGACCACGTCGAGGGTCAGAACCACCAGAATGGTGGCGGCAACTACCAGCTCCGGGGCCAGCGCGTGGTAGTCAAGGTTCATCGATTAGCCCCCGAAGGCGGTTCGGGCCAGGTTGACCACGGCGTCGGTGGTAGATCCCAAAATCACCTGGGGATACACGCCGATTACCACTATGGCCACGATCAAGGGTGCCCAGGCCAGCCATTCGGTGGTTTCGACATCGTGGAAGCTGCGGTCGGCCCATTCGGCTTTCGGCTCGCCTAGGTTGACCCGCTGCAGCATCCACAGCATGTAGCCGGCGGTGAGAACCGTCCCGATGGCACCGATCACCATGTAGGTCTGGAACTGACTCGAGCTAAGTCCCGCCAGGGGACGGTAGGCACCCAGCAGCGACATGAACTCGCCCCAGAATCCGGCCAGCCCCGGCAGGCCCAGGGAGGCCATGGCCGTGAAGGCCAGGATGCCGCCCATCCAGGGCATCAGCTTCTGGTTCCCGCCCAGTCGGGCGATCTCCCGGGTGTGGTAGCGGTGGTGCATCGAGCCGGCCAGGAAGAACAGCAGTCCGGTGATCAGGCCGTGGGCGACCATACCGATCAAGGAGGCGTTGAAGCCCACGTCGGTCATGGTGGCGATGCCCAGCATGACAAAACCCATATGTCCCACCGAGGAGAAGGCGATCAAACGCTTCACGTCGGTCTGGGCGAGGCAGGCGAGGGAACCGTAGATAATGCCGATCACCGCCAGCAGGCCGATGAACGGTGCCCACTCCCGGGCCATTTCGGGAAGAATGGGGATGCTTATCCGCAGAAAGGCGTAGGAGCCCAGCTTCAGCAGGATGGCGGCCAGGAGTACGGAACCGACCGTGGGGGCGGCGGTATGGGCGTCCGGCAGCCAGGTGTGGAAGGGCCACATGGGAACCTTGACGGCGAAGCCCAGGAACATGGCACCGAACACCAGGAAGGCGAAGGTACCGCTTCCGAAGGCGTTTTCGGCCCCGAGTGCGATCAGGGCGGGGATGTCGAAGGTGTTTGCAGGGAGGAAATCGCCCGACCGGAAGTAGAGCGCCAGGAATCCCAGCAGCATGAAGGCCGATCCGAACAGGGTGAAGATGAAGAACTTGATGGCGGCGTAGAGGCGCATGGTTACGGTTCTTCCCAGCACCGGAATGCGGCGTTTGGAGCTATCGCCCCAGATCCCGATCATGAAATACATGGGGAGTAGCACCAGCTCGAAGAAGATGAAGAACAGCACCAGATCCAGCGCTACAAAGGTTCCGTTCATACCGGTGGCCAGCAGCAACATCAGAGCCAGGAAACCCCGAACGTTGCGGGGCTCCTCCCAGTGATCCCACGAATAGATCACCGCCAACAGCGTCACCACCGCCGACAGGACCAGGAGCGGGAGGCTGATCCCGTCCACCCCGATGTGGTAGCGGGCCCCGATAGCCGGGATCCAGCTTTCCGTGACCTCGAATTGGAAGCGCTCGGACCTCCCGTAGTCGAAGTTGGCCGCCACCCCCACCGCCAAAACGGCGGTCAGTCCGGTAACCACCAAAGCCAGCAGCTTTTGGGCGTTTTCCTGGGCTTTGGGCAGAGCGAACAGGGCCAACGCCCCCGCCGCGGGCAGGAATACGGTGAGGCTGAGCCCTACGGATTCGAACCAGGCCATCTCGCTTGTCCCTTCTCTATCAAATAACTATTACCAGGGCGATCACCAACAGGAGAGCGCCTACCACGAAACCGGCTGCGTACTGCCGTACCTTGCCGCTCTGGAGTAGCCGGAGCCTTCCTCCGGCCCAACCTGTACCACCGGCCGTGGCATTCAAAACCAGATCTATGCCTTGCTGGTCGAAGCGGCCGTATACCAGCTCGCCGATTCGGGCGGTTAGAGCACCGACCCCGTTGATGACCGTGTCGATCACATAGGCGTTAACCCAATCCACCGCCCGGGCGACCGGGCCTTTGATCGGGTTCACCACCCCCTTCATGTACAGGTCGTCGATGTAATACCCCTTATGCAAGAGCGGGTAGAGAACCGGTATCCGGAGTCGGTCGCGGGCGGTTTGGGTGGCGGCGTCGGGGGCGAACAGCCTCCATCCGAGGAGTATTCCGGCTCCGGCCGCGATCAGGCCGTAGGCGGCCAGATCCCATTCGATCGACTTGGGGTGGTAGTCACCCATCGGAACCACCCGATGGCCGACCCATTCGGTGAAGTTGCCGATCGGCCCCCAGGTGACCCCCGGGATGTTGAAGAGGCCTGCCACCACGCTGGGGATGGCCAGCGCCACCAGCGGTCCGGTCATCACCGGAGGCGACTCGTGCGGGTGTCCGGTTCCCTTGTAGGTGCCCAAGAAGGTGAGGGACACGGCCCGGGTCATGTAGAAGGCGGTGACGAAGGCCCCCAGGATGGCCACCCACATAAACAGGGTGTATCCCTCGTGGCCCAGGGTGGCCAGGATTTCGTCTTTCGACCAAAAGCCGGCCAACGGAATGACTCCGGCCAAGGACACCGCCCCCACCACAAAGGTCCAAAAGGTCACCGGCATGGACTTACGTAATCCCCCCATATCGCTCATGTTGTTGGAATGGACGGCGTGGATTACCGATCCGGCACCCAGGAAGAGCAGGGCCTTGAAGAAGGCGTGGGTGAAGAGGTGAAACAACCCGGCCGTGTACCCGCCGGCCGCCACGGCCGCCATCATGTAGCCCAGCTGGGATACGGTGGAGAAGGCCAGAACCCGTTTCAGATCGTCGGCCACCAAGGCCAGGAAGCCCAGCACGAACAGGGTGATCACCGCGATCGGCAGCATGATCGCCCGGGCGTCGGTGGCCATCTCCTGATAGAGCGGGAAGGTGCGGGCCATCAGGTAGATACCGGCGGTGACCATGGTGGCGGCGTGCATGAGGGCCGAAACCGGCGTGGGGCCGGCCATGGCATCGGGCAGCCAGACGTGCAGCGGGAACTGGGCCGACTTACCCATCGCCCCGAAGAACAGGAGCAGCCCGCCTACCACCGCTACCCCCTCCAAAGACTCGCTGTGGTTGGCCGCCGCCTGGTTAAGGGCCGAGAAGCGGAAGCTCCCCAGTGACGGGCCGATCAGGATGGTCCCCAGGATCAGGCCTACGTCCGCCACCTTGTTGGTCATGAACGCCTTGACCGCCGCGTCCGAGTTGGGCTTGTGCTCCCAGTAATGTCCGATGAGGAGGTAGCTGGCCAGGCCGACTCCCTCCCAGCCGATGATCAGCTGGATCAGGTTGGGCGCTCCCACCAGCACCAGCATGGACCCGGCGAAGAGGGACAGGGAGGCGAAGAACCACGGAACCCGTACATCGCCTTTCATGTAGCCGTGGGCGTAGAGGAACACCAGGAACCCGACGAAGGCCACCACCCAGTACATCATGATGGAAAGCCCGTCCACCACGAACCCCAGCTCGAAGGAAAGGTTCTGGTCGGTGATGCCGAGGGTTCCGATTTCGGCGATGGTCAGGCCGACCTCCCGGTAGATGCCCTCCAACATGTTCTGTACCAGGAGCACGCTCGCCCAGACCAGGTTGATGCCCATCGCGCCGATGGCCAGCTCGGCACCCAAACCCTTGAGGCGCTTGCCGACCAGGATGATGGCCAAAAAGGCCACAAAAGGGAGCAACAGCATGATCCAGGCGGTGGCGGCGAAGAACCCGCCCGAGGACAGCTCGGCACCGTCGGTGGCGGCCAAGACCAGCGGCAGGGATACGTTCACCATCGCATCAGATCCAATTCGTCGATGTTGCCCGAGGCCCGGTTACGGAACACCAGCAGAATGATGGCCAGACCGATACCCACTTCGGCGGCGGCGATGGTAATCACAAAGATGGCGAAGATCTGGCCGTGGGCGGCTGCCGTGTTCCAGAAGGCCTCGAAGGCCACCAGGTTGATGTTCACGGCGGCCAGCATCAGCTCCACCGACAGCAGGATGGTGACGGCGTTGCGGCGGGACAGCAGGCCAAAGACCCCGATGGAGAACATTAGGGCACCTAATACCAGAAACTGGGTTAGTACCATTGCGGACTCCGTTGGAGTCGGGTCATAGACCGGCCCCCTCCCTTTCCTCGGCGGGCGAGAGGTCTTTGCGGGCCAGGGTTATGCCTCCGATCAGGGCGGCCAAGAGCAGGAAACCCACCGCTTCGAAGGGGATCAGGTAGATGTTGATGAACCCCTCCCCGAGGATCTCGGTGGGGGTGGCCTGTCCTACCGCCGGCAGAGTATCCGAAAAGCCGCCCACCTGCTCCCCTAACTCGTAGATGAGCCAGAAGGTAACCCCGAACACGGCCAACGAAGCTACCGCCGCCGGCCATATCTTCTTATGGCTGAGGTTGGTTTCCTTGCCGATCGGGGCCCGGGTGATCATGATGCCGAACAGGAACAGCACCACCACGGCACCGATGTAGACCAGTACCAGCACCCAGGCCACGAACTCGGCGGACAGGAGGAGGAACAGACCGGCCGAAGCGGCCAGTGCCAGTACCAGGAAGAGGGCGGCGTGAACCACGTTGCGGCTGGTCACCACCCGGAGGGCGGCCAGCACCATGGGGAAGGCCATGGCCAGAAAAGCCCAGTTGACCGGCTCGGCGATCCAGTCGGCCAAGGTCATCGGCTGCCGATCTTGGACGGATAGGTCGGATAGGGCGCTCGGGTCACGACTGGGCTCCCAACCCCTTCGGAACCGTTTCCATCCAATCCTGCAGGCGATCCATGTCATGCATCATCGGACCCATGTCGTACTCGGAGTACTCGTATTCCGGGGTCCAGAACAGGGCATCGAAGGGACAAACCTCCACGCAGATGCCGCAGTACATACACAGCGCGTAGTCGATATCAAACCGGTCGAGAGTGGCTCGGGCCCGGGGACGCCCGCCGGGACGGGAGGGCGGCTTGATTTCCTTATGCCCTTCTATGTAGATGCACCAGTCCGGACAGGAGCGGGCGCACAGCATGCAGACCGTGCAGGCCTCCTGGTCCAGGGCGATCACCCCTCGGGCCCGGGGGACCGGGGTTTCCTTGACCTTGGGATAGTTGACCGTGGAACGTAAACCCACCCGGCCGCCGGACAGGTTATAGGCCCAGGTCTTCAGCATGGTGGTGAAGGTGACCCGCAGGCCGGTCAGCATACCCAGGCGGGGCGGTTTGGAGAGGGAGGGTAAGGAAAGTTTCATTTATATCACTACCTTTAGGACGGCGGTCACTATCAGGTTGGCGATCGCCAGAGGGATCAGCCACTTCCAGGCCAGGGTCTGGAGCTGGTCTTCCCGCAACCGGGGAAGGGTCCAACGCAACCAGATCATAAAGAAGAGCAGGACTCCGACCTTGGCGAAGACGATCAGGGGCGACAGGAGGCTGTCGGGGTTGATCCCCCAGAAGCCGTACCCGCCGAGGAACAGGGTGACCGCGATCACCGACATGGTGAACATGTTGGTGAATTCGGCCAGGAAGAAGAAGAGGAAGCGGAAACCCGAGTACTCGGTGACATAGCCCATTACCAGCTCGGATTCGGCGATCGGCATGTCGAAGGGAAGCCTGGTCAGCTCGGCGAGGGTGGCGATCATGAAGATGGCGAAACCGACGAACTGGGTGAGCACGAACGGCCAGCTCTGGGCTACCTGCGCCGAGACTATCCCCTGCATCGACATGGTGCCCGCCTGGATCACCACCCCGACCGTGGCCAGCACCAGCGGCAGCTCGTAGGCGATCAGCTGCCCGGCCGCCCGCAGGCCCCCCATCAGCGAATATTTGTTGGCCGACGACCAGCCTGCCATCAGCACCCCGATGGTGCTCACCGAGGAAATAGCCAAGGCGTAGAAGATCCCCACGTCCAGATCGCTCACGATCCCGTAATCCGAGGAAGGATGGAACGGGATCACCACCAAGAGAGCCATCGTCCCCAACATGACCAGGGCGGGGGCCCATTTGAACACCGGACGATCCGCCTCTTGTGGGACGATGTCCTCTTTCTGGATGAACTTGATCCCGTCCGCGATCAGCTGGGCCCAGCCGAACCGTCCTCCGGCGAAGTAGGGCCCCACCCGGCTTTGCATATGGGCGGACAGCTTCATCTCTCCGTAGCCGATGACCATTCCGATCAGGGGCACCACCGCCGCCGCCGCCGCCAACTTGATGGCCAACTCAAACCAGAACACCAGTCCCAGGATCATCGGTCCACGTCTCCGAGCACGAAATCCAGCGAACCCATGATGGCGATGAAATCGGGGACCAGCGCTCCCTCCAGAAGCCACGGTAGGAGGGACAGGTTGGAAAAGGAGGCGGAGCGGATCTTGAGTCGGTAGGGACCTAGGCCGCCGGTGGAAACCAGGTAGTAGCCCATCTCGCCCTTAGGGTTCTCGGCCCGGACGTAGGTCTCTCCGGCCGGTACCTTGATAATGCGGGGAACCTTGGCCTGAAGCGGGCCGGTGGGTAAGCCGTCGATGGCCTGGGTGATGATCCGTGCCGACTGACGGATCTCCTGCAGCCGAACCCACCACCGGTCCCAACAATCGCCGTTGGGACGGACCGGGATATCAAAATCGAAGTCGGCGTAGGGAAGATAGTCGGACACCTTGCGCAGGTCGAAGTCGGTACCGGAGGCCCGAAGGTTGGGTCCTGAGACCCCGTAAGAAGCTCCGATCTCGACCGGTATAACCCCCACCCCCTTGGTCCGGGCCAAGAACACCTCGTTGCCCGCCACCAGATCCTCGATCTCTTCGCAGGTACCCAAAACCTTGCCCATGGCGTCCCGGGTCTCGTTCAGGAAACCGGCGGGTATGTCCATACCGGCCTTTTTGGTGGTCGGTCCGGCGGCGTAGACCGGCTTCACCCCGCCCAGGCGGTTGAAGTTGGGATGGAAACGTCCTCCGGTTACCGACTCCAGCAGATCCAAAACCCGCTCCCGTTCCCGAAGGGCGAAGAACAGAGGGGTGGCGGCCCCCAGCTCCAAGGGGTAGGAGGCCATGAAAACCAGATGCGAGGATATCCGGGCCATTTCGGTCAGTACCAGCCTGATCCATTGCGCCCGAGGCGGGGCTTCGATGTCCATCAGGCGCTCGGCCGCCACCACGAAAGGGATCTCGTTGGCGAAACCGGACACCCAGTCGATCCGGTTGACGATGGTGATGATCTGCGGGTAGGTACGAACCTCCGCCAGCTTCTCGTAGCCCCGATGCATGTATCCGATGACCGGACGGACGGAAGAGGCCCGTTCCCCATCGACCCGGGCGACCAGCCGTAACACACCGTGGGTGGAGGGATGCTGAGGTCCTATGTTGAGCGTCATGCCCTCGGTCTCCACCTCCACCGAAACCGCTACCTCCGAGAGGTGATGGGCGAGGGTGGGGTCCATCATGAGCCGGGGTTCTCGGTGGTGGGGCCGCCGTCCTCTTCGGGCATTTCCTCTACGTCTACCTTGCCTGGCCAGGGCTTGACCTCCCGGGAAAGCAGCGGGTAGTTCTTGCGAAGGGGAAAGCCTTCGAACTCGTCCGGCAGGTAGAGCTTGGTCAGATCGGGATGGCCGACGAATTCGATACCGAACATCTCGGCGGCTTCCCGTTCGTGCCAGTTGGCACCCGGATAGACGTCGGCGACGCTTTCTATGGAGGGTGATTCGTGGTCGATCTCGGTCGAGATCAGGACCAGACGGCCGTCCGTCAGGTTGGAGACCGCACACAGCAGCTCGTAATGCCTTTCGACCGGTTGATCCGGCTCGTCACCGACCGCCACCTCGTCCGTCCAATCAACCGCCGACAGCCAGGACAGAAAGCCGAGTCCCAGGTCTCCGGCCACGATGGTCAGGGATTCCTTCCAGGCGGTGGAAGGGACCCGCACCTTGGCAGTTTGGTGGGCTACCTCCGCCTGACCGTCTACCGCCCGGGCCACCTCCTCGGCGAAAAGATTGAGGGGATCAACCGGATCGGAGGTGGTTTGTCCCTCAGACGGGTTGTCGGTCACGCTGCTTCCACTTCTCGCGTATGTCTTCGTCTTTGATCTTTTGTTGCAGCAGGACGATCCCGTCCATCAGGGCTTCGGGACGGGGTGGGCACCCCGGCACATAAACGTCGACCGGGATGATCTGGTCCACCCCCTTGGTGACCGAATAGGAATCCCAGTAGGGGCCCCCACAGTTGGAACATGATCCCATCGAGATGACGTACTTGGGCTCGGGCATCTGCTCGTAAAGCCGCTTTATGGCCGGTGCCATCTTGTCGGTCACGGTCCCCGCCACCACCATCAGATCGGCCTGCCGGGGGGAAGCGGGCAGGGGAATGATCCCGAACCGCATAAAGTCGTATCTCGGCCCGGAGGCGGCCATCATCTCGATGGCGCAGCAGGCCAGCCCGAACTGGAACAGCCAAAGTGAGTAGCGGCGTGACCAGTTAAGCAGCCAGGAAACCGGCTTGATGCCCCCGAAGCGGTCGGCTACTACTCCCATTTGAGCACCCCTTTGCGTACCGCGTAAAGGAGCCCTTCCAAGAGGGTGAGGATGAACACGATGATGGCAATGGCCCCGGGCAGACCCAGCTGCTCGGCCGAAATCGCCCAGGGAAAGATGAAAACGGCTTCCACATCAAACAGGACGAACAGCAGGCCGAAGACGTAATAGCGGATGAAGGTCTGATTCCAACCCTCTCCGACCGCGTCGACCCCGCACTCATAGGTGGTGATCTTTTCCTGGGTGGGGTTGGAGGGGCGTACCAGGTAGGTGATGCCCAGAGTCAGTACCACCAATAGAACCCCGAAGCCGGCGAATGCCGCCACCGCTACGTAGTCCTGAAAATATTCGCTCAAAATCGGTTCCGCTCGTCGCCTAGGTTGCCTTGATCCGGTTGCCGTCTAGGACGATAGGAATTATACGCATCATTGAAACCTCAACTGAATATCCCCCCGCGAGGAGGGTGTTGAAAAAGATGGGGGTGGATTGGCCCGTGATGATTTAACCCGGAGTTGTTGTCCGCTATCGGGCCAATTAGGACATTTCTCGGCACCCCCCTAGCCTTCCCGAGTGACCCCATCCCCTCCTCTTCGGATCCCGGATTATGCGGGTGGGTCTTTACCGAACCTGGTAGCCGAGTTGGAACAACGCCTGACCGGAACCTCTCGTTTCGCCCCTCTCCACCCCCATCTGGCCCGATTGATCCCGCCCGCCTCCACCTATATTCTGCTGATGATCGACGGGTTGGGTGCCTTGGGTCCGGGGACCGGCCTGCCGGCGACGGCTCAAAAGGGCACCCTGGACGCCCCGTTCCCCACCACTACCACAGTCGGACTGGCCACCGTGGCCACCGGCTTGCCCCCCGCCGGGCACGGCATCCTAGGACACCAGATGCTGCTGAAGGGATACCCCCGTCCGGTCAACCTGCTGCGCTGGGTGGACTCCACCGGAAAAAAGGTACCGCCCAATCTGAGCATCCTGCCTCGACCCAACCTGTGGGACCGTCTGGCAGAAGCCGGGATAGAGCCGATAGCAGTTCAACCGCAAAGCTATGCGAACTCTCCCTTCACCAAGGTCATGTATCAAGGATGCCGGTTTGAGGGGGTGGAAGGCCCGTCCGACTTCTCTCAGGCGCTGGTCGACCTGGCCAGGCCCCGTCGCCGCCTGATTTTTGCCTACTTCCCCGAGGTAGATGTAGCCGCCCATACCAAGGGCTTCGACAGCGACGACTACCGGAAGGCCGTGGCCCAAATCGTAGATACCTGGGAAACCCTCTCCGCTCTCCTACCCTCCCATGCCCGGCTGGTGGGAACCTCCGACCACGGTCTGGTGAAAATTACCCCTAACCATAAGTTCCGCATCAAAAAACACAGTTACCGAGGGCTGGATTTGTTCGGCGACCCAAGAGCCCTGTATGTCCGGGGCCCGGCGGAAGAGATCGCCCGACTGGGACGCCGGCTACCCGCAGTCTGGTATCCGTTTGAAGACATCCGGTCCTGGTGGGGGCCGATAGGTAGGGAACCGGAAATTGAATGGTTGATACCCCCGGACGGGGTCTTTCTGGCCGATCCCGACCGGGTGCTGCTACCGGGTCACATGGACCGCCGCATGGTGGGATATCACGGAGGGCTTGACCCCCGGGAAGTCGGTATCCCACTACTGGTCGGTGACCCCCGGTAAACCAGTTCGGGACTCTCGGTCTCGGCGGGCAAGCAGACCGGCTCGAAGCGGACACTTCGGGCAGATAAACGTTCCAAGGCCATCTCCAAACCCTGCACGGTACGAGAACGATCTCCGCCTCCGTCGTGCAGGAGGATGACCGCCCCGTCAACGGCTCCCCTGACTATCCGGTCGGCGATCTCCTCGGCCGTTACGTCCAGCCAATCGGCCCCGGAGTAGTCCCACATGACCACCTCCAGGCCGTGGGCTTCGGTTCGCTCGGCGGCCAACTCATTGAGGGCGGCATAAGGGGGTCGGAAGCAGGCGGTGGCATAATCCCCCAGAATCTCCTGTGCCCGACCGATGGTCTGGTCTATGTCCGGGCCGGACAGTTTGGTCAGGTTCTCGTGGTTCCAGGTGTGGTTGGCCACGGTATGGCCCTCCAGGAGGATACGGTCCAGGAGATCTGGAAAGCGCTCCACCATCCTTCCCACCACAAAGAAGGTAGCCCGGGCCCCATATCGCCTCAGTACGTCCAGTATTTCAACGGTGTGTACCGGGTGGGGGCCGTCATCAAAGGTGAGGTGCACCACCGAACCGGAAGGGCTATGACCGAAGGGCCGGTAACCGGTAGTCAGCTCGTAGTCAACCGGTTCGGTCAGGGTGGATTCCACCTCCAGAACCCAAAGGCGGCTCTCCGGCAAAACGAAGGAAACCCGTCTGGGCCCGCCTCCGGGAGGCGTTACAACCTGATCCGGCAGGCCGACCCGTAGGACAACCCCTGTGGGAGCACCCAGCGTAACGGTGTACTCGTTATAGGCCAAGGCTTCGATCAGATAGGACCGTTTTTCGCCAGGCGATAAGGTGCCCCCCACCGTGGTCGGCTGCTCGCCGTCAGGAAACCGGATCGGATCACCGGTGGGGAGGGGGGACCCGATACGGACGGCCTGTTCAACGGGCTTTTCTTCGATCTCCCTAGGCGGGTCCGACTGGTTTTCTTCCTGTAGAGGTTCGGAAACCGCCGGATCCGGCTCCGGGTCGGCCGGTACCGGCTCGGAGCGGTTAGGTCGAGGTGTGGGTTCGGGCGATACTGCTTGAACTACTACCGGCCGGGTGGTTGGAGTTGGTGGCAGTCGGGTGGTAGTCGTAACCGGCTCGGCGAGGGTGGTGGACACCGATGCGACCGGGGTGGTTATGGTATTTTCCCCGCCGGTCGCCGAGCAGGCGCTGATCAAGGCGACCACCACCATCCCGGCCCACCGGGACCTCATGGCTCGATAAGCACCTTGCCGGTTGTGACCCGACCTTCCAGGGCCCGATGGGCGTCGGCGGCTGCCTCCAACGGGAACCGGGCCCCGATTCTGATCCCCAACCCGTCGTCCGCCCAGCCGAACAGATCATCGCATCGGGCCAGCAGGGCCTCACGGTCGGCGACATGATGGAAAAGGGTGGGGCGGGTCAGGAAAAGGGAGCCGTTCGTTGAAAGGTCCAGCGGGTCAACCGGGTCGACTGCTCCGGAGGCATTACCGAACGCCACCATCAGGCCGAACGGACGGAGCAAACCCAGCCCGGTAGGAACCGTCGCCTTCCCTACCCCGTCGTAGATCACATCGAGCGGTCTCGGTCCCCCGATCTCGGTTACCCGTTCGGCGAAATCCTCCTCCGTGTAGACGATCACATGATCGGCACCGGCCGCCTTGGATAATTCCGCCTTGGCGGCGGTACCCACCGTGGTGTAGACCGTGGCCCCCAACCGCTTGGCGATTTGGGTGAGAAGTAGGCCCACCCCACCGGCACCGGCATGGATCAGGCAGGACGATTCCGGCCCCAAGGGGTAGGTATCCACGGCCAGGTAGTGAGCGGTCAGGCCCTGGAGCATCAAAGCGGCCGCCTCGTCCGATGCCAGGTGGTCGGGTACAGGAACCAGTCGGGCGGCCGGGAGGGTGGCCTGCTCCGCGTATGAACCGGCCACGGTTCCCCATGCCACCCGATCTCCCACCTTGACCTTGGTCACATCCGGACCGACCGCGGTGACCGTACCGGCACCTTCCAGACCCGGAATAAAGGGGATCTCAACCGGATATAAACCTCCCCGCTGGTAGGTGTCGATAAAGTTCAGTCCGGCCGCCGCCACCTCCACCACCGCCTGCCCCGGACCGGGTTCGGATGGGTCCAGGTTTTCTATCTCCAGCACCTCCGGACCCCCCAACCGGCGTATCACAACGGCCCGCATCAACACCTCTTTTCTGGCGGCGACAGTCCCATTCAGGATAGTCGGAAGGCGGATTTATTTCTCGGTAATAACCGCCCGCAGAGCCCGGTCGAGGCGCTCGGACACCACCTGCCAGGAAAATCTTTTCTCGGCCAGCTCCCGGGCGGCCGCGCCCATCTCATCGCGCCGATCAAGAGCCGTACGGACCGCTTCGATCAACTCTACGGAGGAGGTGGCCACGAAGCCGGTAACCCCGGGAATTACCGTCTCCGGGGCACCCCCCGATGAACCGGCTATAACCGGGATACCGGTGGCGGCGGCCTCCAGATAGACGATGCCGAGACCCTCTATCTCCAGGCCGAGGTATCGGGATCGGGCCGGCATTACGAACACGTCACACCTTCGGTACAGGTCGGGGAGGTCCTCCCATGTCGGGCCGGTTACCACCTGGACAGGGATCTCTGATCGGGATGCCCGATTGCGGATCCGGTCTTCCAGACGCCCCTGTCCGGCCAGCAGCACCTCCACCGGTAGCCCCGAGGAGTAAAGCCGTTCGGCGGCGGTCAACACCCGGAGGTGTCCCTTTCTGGGAACCATCCGAGAAATACAGCCGATCACCGGAACCGGATTCCTGGTCCCAGAAGGGGCCGGATGGAAGGTGTCCAGGTCCACCCCCGCCCCCAGCACCTGCGTATGGGACGCCCCCAACCGCTGAACCCGCCGAGCGGTGTATCGAGACACGGTAAGCACCGCCGCCGCCCTGCCGAAGGTGCTTTTCAGGAGACGCCGAAACACCGGTACCCGCCCCGCCAGGGTAACTTCCGCCCCATGGGCTATCACCACATAGGGGATATCGAACCGCCGGCTTAGGCTTGGTCCGACCTGCGCCAGCGGATAGGGGGCACCGAATACCAGCACATCGGGCCGGAAGGCGGCGATTTCGGTGCCGATCCAATCCCGTACCCCGGGGGTGGGCCACATGAAAGCCGAATCCGACCGAACCAGGTGGTCTTCCATCACCGCACCGTGATGGGAGGGTGCCAGCACCCGAAACACGGCCGAGGAGTTACACACCAGATTGGACAGGTACTGCTGGATGCCCCCCGGCCTGGGGGGATAGTCGTTGGTGATAAGCAGTACTCTCATAAACCTGAATCCGACTCTGAGCCTAAATACACCGGGCGAGGTTAGGTGTCCTGCCCCAGGAGCCACCCTCTAAAGTATCGGATGATTCGGCCAAGCCAGGAGAACATATAGATGTGGTTGACAGAGGCGCGGGTAGTGGACGTGGAAACCGGTCGGATCCAGGACGGGGCGAGCCTGGAAATCGTCGACGGGCGGATTCGTTCCATCCAAACCAACCCCGGTGCCGGTCGACAATTCAGCCTGGGAGGACGCTATCTGCTCCCCGGGTTGATCTCGGTCCACACCCATCTGTCCGTGGTTTACCCCTTTTCCGACACGGACGAAAACGAGAACCCGGGCCTGACCGTGCTGCGCGCCTACGAACGAGCCCAGGACGCCCTGTCGGCCGGGATCACCACCCTCCGTTGTGTCCATGAGCTCAACCGGGCCGACCTACTGCTGGCCGAAGCTGCCCGGGCCGGTTGGGCCAAGGTCCCCAGGATTGTCGGTGCAGGACGGGCCATCTCCACCACCGGCGGCCACGGTGACGGCCACGGTACTGCTCTCGCCGACGGGCCGGAAGCCTTCAGAGAGGCGGCCCTGGCCGAGCTGGACGCCGGGTGCTCGCATATCAAGGTCTTCATCACCGGCGGCATCGCCAACCTCGGAGAGACCTTCGACCACCCGGAGATGAGCCGGGAGGAGATGCAGGCGACCGTCGGGGCCGCCGCCGATCGAGACACCTATGTGGTAGCCCATGCCGCCTCATCGGAGGCCATCAACTGGGCTCTGGACGCCGGAATCCGCTCCTTCGAGCACGCCTACGACCTGGACCAGGACACGGCCAACCGGATGGCCTCGGAAGGGGTTTTCCTTACCCCCACCCTGTGCGTTACCAGCTCCCAGGAATGGATGCGCTGGAAGGGTTTCGAGGATTTCCAGATCGAGAAGTCCCGGGAGGTTCATCCCACCCATCTGGCCAGTATCCGCCGTGCCGTAGCCGCCGGGGTGACGATGGTCAACGGCACCGACTACCCGCCCGGCGATCCCATCGGCGGAACCTCGGTGGCGGTGCACGAAATGGCCCTGATGGAGGGGGCCGGTCTCCACCCTCGGCTGGCCTTGGCGGGTGCCACCTCCAACGCCGCCCGCCTTTTGGGCCTGGAATCGATGATCGGGTCGATCGGGGAGGGCAAGGTCGCCGATCTGGTCGCCGTGGAACAGAACCCGCTGGCCGATGTGTCCGCCATGCGGGAAATCTCGTTCGTGATGCAGGCGGGAGAAGTGGTACGAGATGACCGTTCCGACCGCTGACCCCTCCCCCACCCGCCGCCGATATCGTCTGGCGGTGGACATCGGCGGAACCTTCGTCGACGCCATCGCCTATCACGACCAAACCGGAGAGATGATCGTCCGGAAATCTCCGACCACCCCGGGGACGCCTGCGGACGGCGTAATGGCCGCTACCTCTGCTACCGGTGTTCCCCTGGAGGAGGCCTCTATCTACACCCACGGCACCACCTTGGGCCTGAACGCCATTCTGGAACGCAAGGGCTCGGTCACCGGGATCATCACCAATAAGGGCTTCCGAGACATCTTCGAGATCGCCCGCGGCGACCTGCCCCGACCCTCCATGTACGACTTCCAGTACCAACGGCCCCGACTGCTGGTGCAAAGACGCCACACGGTGGGAGTGGGCGGACGTATCGACCACCTGGGCCAGGAGGTTGAACCCCTGGACGAGGAGGCGGTGATCGAGGCGGGCCGTCTTCTAACCGAACAGGGGGTGGAGGCGGTGGCGGTGTGCTTCCTCCACTCCTACGCCAACACCGACCACGAAGAAACCGCCCGACACCTACTCAACCAGGCCTTCCCCGACCTGATGGTTTCGGTTTCGGTCGATCTGGTCCGGGAATACCACGAATACGAACGCACCTCCACCGCCGTCGCCGACGCCTATATCCGTCCCATCCTGGGCCACTACCTGTCCGATCTGGAAGATCGACTCCGCCGCGACGGGTTCGACGGCTCTTTCCTGATCATGCGCTCGGCAGGCGGGGCCATGACCTCGGAGATTGCCCGGATTTCCCCTCTTCTGACCGTTTTCTCGGGTCCGGCCGGAGGTATCGCCGGAACCATCAGTCTGGGCGAGGCGACCGGACGTTCCTCCCTGATCTCCTTTGACGTGGGGGGAACCAGCCTGGACTCCTGCGTAATAGTGGACGGGGTTCCCACCGAGGTGTACGAAGCCGAGATAGAGAACCTTCCGATCCGCATTCCGGTGTTCGACATCCGCACCATCGGTGCCGGTGGCGGTTCTATCGCCTGGATGGATAAGGGACTGCTGCGAGTCGGTCCTCAGAGCGCCGGCGCGGTGCCGGGACCGATCTGCTACGGCCGGGGCAACACCGAGCCGACGGTTACCGACGCCGCCCTATGCCTGGGCTATCTGGCCGAAGACGAGTTCCTGGGCGGGGAGATGAGTCTGGATCAGGCGGCGGCCCGACAAGGAGTAGCCGAAAAACTGGCCCAACCCCTGGACATGTCGACCGAGGAGGCGGCGGCGGCGGTCTTCGACGTGCTCCTGGCCCGAACCGTGGGGGCTATTCGGGAGATCACCGTGGAGCGAGGCCTGGATCCCCGGGAGTTCTCGTTGGTCGCCTTCGGCGGGGCGGGCCCGATGCTGGCCCCCCTCCTGGCCCGGGAGATGGAGCTGCCCGAAGTGGTCATTCCGGTTGCTCCGGCCGTCTTCTCCGCCTGGGGGATGCTGATGTCCGACCTGGAATACGACCTGGGCCAGACCGTTCTGACCATGCTTGACCACGCTGCCTTGGCCCACCTGGAAACGGTATTCAAACAGCTGGAGTCCGATGCCGACCAGGTGCTGGCTGCCCAAGCCGTTCCGCCTGAAAACCGGAGGCTTATCCGGCGACTGGACCTTCGTTACAACGGGCAGGAGCACACCCTGTCTGTCGACCTGGCCGCCAACGACACCCCCCAAACCGTCTCCGACCGGTTCCACCGCCAACATAAAGACCGCTACGGACATCGCCTCGAGGAACAGGTGCAGATACTCACCGCCCGGGTCAGAGCGGTGGGTAAAGGCCACAAACCCTCCCTTACCAACCTGAACCGGCCTCCGGCCGGGTCAAAGGGTCTAGCCGGAAGCCGGGTCGGGGAGCGGGATGCCTTCGACTTCGCCGAACGAAGAATGCGCCGATTCCCCATCCACGAAAGGGATCGGTTGGCCCCCGAGACCGAGGTTAAAGGACCCGCCATCATCCGCGAACCCACCTGCATCACCATCATCCACGGCGACCAGGCCGCCCTGTCCGATCAACTAGGAAACCTGGTGATCACATGAAACCCGACCAAGCCCTGGACGGAGCCACCGTGGAGGTCATCCGTCATTACCTCAACTCCACGGCCGAACAGATGCGCCGAACCCTGGTACGGACCGCCTTCAATCCGGTCATCTACGAGGTGCTCGACTTCGGTATCTCCATGTACGACCGAGATCGGCGGCTCATCTCCGAATCCTCGGGCGTGCTCTCCTTTCTGGGTGCCAACGACTACGCCATCCATAAAGGGGTGGAGGCGGTCGGGATCGAGAACCTGGACCCCGGGGATGTGATCATGATCAACTATCCCTATTGGAGCGGTGCCCATGTCTATGACGCCATGCTGTTCACCCCGTTGTTCCATGCCGATAGCGACCTTCCGGACGCGTTCCTGGCCGTCCGGGCCCATTGGATGGATTTAGGGGCCAAAGATCCCGGCTACGTTCTGGATTCCAACTCCATGCATCAAGAAGGTCTGATCATGCCCGGCGTCAAGCTGATCCGAGGCGGGGAGGTGGATGAGCAGATCATGGCCATCCTTCGTTACAACTCCCGGATGCCCGAAACCATCATCGGAGACTTCAACGCCCAGGTCTCGGCGATCCGTACCGGCGAACGCCGGCTTCGACAGATCTGGGACAAGTTCGGTCTAGCCACCGTGGACGCCGCTATCGACCGGATCATCGAACACGGTGCCCGAACCGCTACCGAAGCGGTGCGGGCGATGCCCGACGGTCAATGGTCGGCCTTTGATTGGCTGGACGACGACGGCATCTCCCACGACATGATCAAGATGGCGGTAACGGTCACCATTGACGGAGACCGGTTCACCGTCGACTACGGCGACTCGGATGACGCGGTGCCCGGGCCGGTCAACGTCCCATTCGGGAAGACCACCAGCATGGCCAAAACCGTTTTCAAGGCCCTGACCACCCCTAACACACCCGCCAACCACGGTCACTATCAGCCCCTCACCGTCACCTGCCCGGCCGGTAACTTGTTTCACGCCGTCTATCCGGCGGCCACCTTCACCCTGTGGACCGGAATGGCCGCCTTCGAGCTGATCCATAAGGCCCTCTCGCAAGGGATGGATCAGATCGCCGCCTCCTCCGCCTCCGACGAGCCCGGGTTCATGGCGGTGGGAACCCACCCTGATACGGACGAGATGTATGCGGTCAGTAACAACGAGGGCATCGGCTGGGGTGCCACCCCCCATCATGACGGTGCCACCGCCCTCCAGCACCTCTCCACCACAGCCGTGCGTAACACCTCGATCGAGGTTTTGGAACACAAGTCGCCCATCTTCCACGAACGCCTGGAGCTGCGCCAAGACTCGGGCGGGGCGGGAAGATGGCGAGGTGGCCTGGGCATCTGCCGGGAGGTGAAGTTCCTGGCCACCGGCGAGATGTTATCCATGAAGAAGAAGACCAAGACCAATCCCTGGGCCTTGCGCGGCGGGCATGAACCCATGACCAACGCCATGATCGTGTGGCCGGATACCGACCGGGCCCATCGGTCGCGCATGGAACGCTTCACCATGGAACCGGGCGACCGTTTCCGTAACCTCTCCGGCGGGGGAGGCGGCTGGGGCGACCCCTTGGATCGTCCCATCGGGTTGGTGGTCGAGGACGTTCTGGACGGATATGTTTCGGTAGAAAAGGCCCAAAAGATTTACGGGGTGGAAATAGCATCCGATGGAACCGCCACCCCAACCGCAGCCCGGAAAGCGAGAAGTCCATGAACGCCACCCCCAAAATCGGCTACAACCAGGTTTTGAAAGAGGCCCGCCAGGGTTTTCGCGGCAACTCCTACCCGCTTATGGCCCGCGCCTCGCTTCTGATGGCAGTGCCGGCGGTCGTCCTGCTGATCCGAACCGCCACCGACAACTACTGGGCCTACCTGACGATTTGGACTCTGGGACTGGTGATTATGGGATACACCTCCTGGCCGCTCGCCCGCACCGCCTTGGCTGCGGTTACGCCCGGGATGGTGGCACCGTCGGAGGACTGGTGGGTGCGCGACGGCTTCGTCCGCGCCTCGATGGGTTTCTTCCTCACCTTTTTGATAGGTCTGCTTATCTTGGTGATACCCGCGCTGATGGTAGCGATGATCTACTCGTTATATCCTTTTTGTATCATTGAAAAGAGGGCTAAGGGTATGCAGTCCTTGGCGATGAGCTCGGAGTGGAGCAGGGGTAACCGTCTCCGTATCCTCCGCATTCTGGTTTTCTGCTCGGCCCTGTTCGTTCCCGCCCTCATTGCCCTTAACCTCAGTAACCAAACCGACCCGTTTATGGGGATGGAATTGAGGGATATGGAGATGTTGGGAATCTTGGGATTCTGGGTCTTTGGCATTCCGGCCTTGGCGTTCACTTCCGTTTTTGTAGCCGCCGCCTACCGAGAAATAGCCAAGATCAAAGGGTAGGCAAACCCGAAACACCGGTCTTAATAGCAGAATCTCAATACTATTTGAAACGCGCCTGTTCCCGCTCTAGGGTTAACAGAACATTCTGGCTAGTCCGAGGAGGTCGGATGCTTACACGCCTACAACAATTCGGCGGGTTTATGGCGGGAATGGTCATACCCAACATCGGCGCGTTTATCGCCTGGGGTCTGATCACCGCCTTTTTCATTCCCACCGGCTGGACCCCAAACGAAGATCTTTCCGAGCTGGTAGGGCCGATCATTGTTTACCTGCTCCCCATCCTGATCGGATTCACCGGGGGCAAGATGATCTACGACCACCGAGGCGGTGTCATGGGAGCTATCGCCACGGCCGGAATTGTGGTCGGCTCCGACTTTGAGCTGGCCAGTGGTGCCGCGGGCGATCCGCCCCAGTTCCTCGGTGCCATGGTGGTTGGCCCGCTGGCCGCCTGGATAATCATGAAGGTCGATGATGCTTTGGAAGACAGTGTCCCGGTCGGGTTCGAGATGCTTTACAACACCTTCTCGGCCGGCATCTTGGGCTTCATCCTGGCCATTCTGGGCAAAATCATCATGGGTCCGATCATGGCTGCCATCGCCAACACCTTCGGCAACGCCGTGGACTGGTTCACCGACCTGGGTCTGCTTCCTCTGGCCGACATACCTATCGAAGTGGGGAAGGTGTTGTTCCTTAACAACGCCATCAACCACGGGGTATTAGGGCCGCTGGGGGCGGCGGACGCCGCGGAAACGGGCCGCTCCATCTACTTCCTATTGGAGACCAACCCCGGCCCCGGCCTTGGTCTGCTGGCCGCCTATTGGTGGGCCGGTAAGGGCTTGGCCAAACTCTCGGCACCCGGCTCGATCGTCATCCACTTCTTCGGTGGTATCCACGAGATCTACTTCCCGTACATCCTGATGCACCCGATCATGATCCTTTCGGTCTGGGCGGGAGGCATCTTGGCGGACATCATCTTTGTGGCCTTTGACGCCGGACTGTCCGCAACACCATCGCCCGGGTCGATTTTCGCCTACCTGGCGGTAACGCCGAGCGGGCAACACTTCCCGGTTCTGTTCGGGGTGTTTGCTGCAGCCGTAGCCGCCTTCATAGTGGGTTCCTTGTTGCTGCGGATCTACCCGGTCAAGGAGAGAGAGGGCACCGAGGAAATGATCGGTACCATGCCCGCCGTTCCTACCGGCCGCTAAACACAGCCGGTTTCTCAACCATTTTTGACAGTGAAGAGCCTCTCCTATCGGAGGGGCTCTTCCTATTTGTAAAGGATCGAAATAATGGGATCTACCGTAAAGAAGGCGTCTGAGGTTCAATTGATCGTCCTGGCCTGCGAAGCCGGAATGGGCTCCAGCCTCATGGTCGCCAACGGGCTAAAGAAAAAGGTCAAAAAGGCCAAGCTGGGCATAAAGGTCACCCACTCGCCGGTGCACTCCATACCGGCCGATGCGGATGTGGTAGTAACCCACGAGGGCTTATCCGCCCGGGTGAGAGAAACCGCTCCCCCAGGCTCGCCGGTGGTTACCTATCGGGTATTCCTCAACGACCCGGCCATTACCAATCTGGTTGATACCTTGGCAGCCGGCGGAGATGTTGAAGGCCTATAGGATGGAAAATGTTTCCGTAGCGGAAGTCGAGGCCATCTCCCTGGGAGAGCAGGGCGAAAACCATGTGGAAGCCATCGCCCGGGTTTCCTCGATGTTGGAGGAGCTGGGAGCGGTGGAACCGGGCTACGGTGACTCGATGCTGGCCCGGGAATCGGTCATTTCCACCTATCTGGGCCACGGTATCGCCCTCCCCCACTGCACCTATGAGGACCGCCGGTTGATCAAACGGACCGCTTTGGTATTGGCCCAGTATCCGTCCGGTATTACCTGGGGAGACGAGGACGAACCCGCCTATCTGGTGTTCGGGTTGGCGGCAGTGGGAGAAGAGCACATGGCGGTCATGGCCCATCTGGCCGAGGTGCTGGACGACGAAGAGCTATGCGACCGTCTGTCCAACACCACCGACGCCGCATTCGTACGGGAGACCTTGTCGGCCCAACCTGAATGACCACCGTCGCGGTATTCGGGGCCGGCAACATCGGCCGCGGCCTGATCGGATGGCTGTTCGGAAAGTCGGGTTGGGAGGTGGTGTTTGTCGACATCTCCCCCGAACTGGTGGAAGCGCTGAACCAGGCCGGTTCTTATCCGGTCACCGAAGTCGGCCGGGAAACCACCACCGTAATCATCCCGGACGTAAGCGCCGTCAACCCGATAGTTGATTCCGATCGGGCGGTCCAAGCCGTCTCCTCGGCCGATCTGATCTGTACGGCGGTGGGTACCGAAGGGCTTGAAAAGGTAGCCCCGGTCATAGCTGCTGCCCTGGCCCGGCCCGACAGTCGGGTGCGCAACGTCCTGGCCTGCGAAAACGCCGACCCCAACACCGCCCGGCTCCAAGCCCACGTTTCCAAGCAGTTGGGCTATCTACCCGAGGAAGTGGGCTTTCCTGAGACCCTGGTGGATCGCCTCATCCCCGGACCGACCGTGGGATCGGGTCTGGCCGTGCAGGTGGAGTCTCGTTTCGATTTCAAGATAGCCGCAGAAGACTGGTCGGGATACCCGCCGCAGGTGGAGGGGTTCGAGCTGGTGGCCAACCTGGAACTTCACCGGCGGAAAAAGCTCTGGCTGGTCAACGGCCTGCACGCCGGGGCCGCCTTTCTGGGCCTGCACGCCGGCCACGACACCATCGCCCAGGCGGTCTCCGACCCCAATATCCGGCCCAAGCTGGAGGAGATAGTCGAGACCATGGCCGAAGTCTTGGCGGAGCGGCTGGGGGAACCTGAACCCTCGAGGTTGGCGGAGTACGGACATTTCAACCTGGACCGGTTCGGGAGCTCGGCCCTGGTGGATCCGGTCCGGCGGGTGGCCCGTAACCCCCTCCGCAAGCTCGGCCCGCAAGAGCGGCTGCTGGGGCCTGCCCGGGAGGCGGCTCGGAGAGGCCTACCCATAGATGCCCTCTGCGACGCCATCGTGGCCGGCCTGACGCTGCAAGATGACGAGGTGCCGGGCCTGGGCGAATTGAAGTCGGCGATGGAATCCCCGGGATGGAAATCCGTGGTCGGTTTGGCCATCGAAGACGACCGACTCCTCGCCGCACTTGATACGCGTATGAGGAAACTCCCCTGAGCCCCACCCCTCCTCGGTCTACTACGATCAGTAAACCCCCTGTGGGTAACCAACCATCAACCCGAGTAGGTGACAAATGGCCCCTTTAAACCGTGACCAACTGGAACAGGCCATGGTCGAAAAGTTCTCGGCAGAGCCGGATGAATCCGGTCAGGCCGACCTGGTCTGTTCCAAGGGCTACCTGGGAATAGCCGCCGACCGTACCCAGATCAAACCGGCCGTCAAACGGCTCCGGTCCATCCATGGCTATCGGTTTCTGGTGATAAACCGGGGAGACCTCTTCGCCGCCAATCCGGCCACCATCGGATCCAAGATCGGCATTCTCGACGAGAACGGTTCCCTCCTGAAAGCTGCCGACCTCCCCCGCCGTCGTTAAGAGGGTAAGCCTTTATGAGCCATGGCCGGGTCTGACTTAGAGGTAGCTTTAGAGGCCGCCCGTGCGGGAGCAGCCCAGGTTGCCTCCGGCCGGGATAGGCCGATGCGGATCGACTTCAAATCGGCTACCGATCCGGCTACCGAGATCGACTACCGCTCCGAGCAGACCATCATCGAGGTACTGGCCCGACACCTTCCTGACGACCCGGTGGTCGGCGAAGAACGCGGCGGCCGATTGCCCGACCGGGGACGGGTCTGGTTGGTGGACCCTTTGGACGGAACCACCAACTTCATCCACGGATTCCCCTGGGTGGCCGTTTCGGTAGCCCTTTGGATCGACAACCTTCCGGCGGTGGGCGTGGTCTTGAACCCGTTAACCGAAGAGGAATACACCGCCACCCGAGGAGGGGGTGCCCACCTGAACGGTTCCCCTCTGCGGGTAAGTTCCACCGATAGCCTGGCCCGGGCGCTGGTCGTCACCGGTTTCCCCTACGACCCGGCCGAGCGGATCAAGATCTGCGACTCGACCTTCCGGCGGGTGCTGGAAAAGGTACAGGGAATCCGTCGGCTGGGCTCGGCGGCGCTTGACCTGTGCATGGTGGCCCAAGGTCGGATGGACGGCTACTGGGAAGAAGACCTTTCCCCTTGGGATATGGGGGCAGGCGTACTGATCGTGTCCGAAGCCGGTGGAACGGTGACCGGGGAATCCGGCCATCCCATAAGTAGCCCGAAGGATGGGTTTGTGGTGGCTACCAACGGCCTGATCCACCGGCAGATGATCGAAACACTGTCCGGCTAGGGTTAGCCAGGTTATATGTGCCCTGCTAAAGGAGTCCGGCCTTGATCGAGCTCACCGGCATCGGTGCCTCCCCGGGTATCGCGATCGGCCCGGCCCATCTGCACCATTCCCAGCTGCCCGAGGTTCGTACCTATCGGGTTGATGATCCCGCCGCCGAAGTCCAAAAACTCCTCCACAGCCAGGACCGGGTGCGTAACCGGCTGACCGACCTGCAAGCCTCCCACGGAGAGGGTTCGGACGAGGCGGAGGTCATCGGTGCCCACCTTCTGCTGCTGGACGACCCGGAGTTCACCGATGAAATCCGGGATCGGATCGAATCAGAAGCGGTGTGCGCCGAAGCCGCGGTAGCCGAGGTCACCGAGGAGTCGGCCGCCATGCTGGAGGCACTCGAAGACGAGTATCTGGCCGCCCGCTCGGCCGACATTCGCGACGTCGGACAACAGCTGTTGAGATCGGTGCTGGGCCTTCCCTTGGAAACCTGGGATAAACTGGTAGAACCGTCGGTCTTGTTAGCCTCGGATTTCTTCCCCTCCGAAACAGCCACCCTCCCTCCCGGGATGGCCCTCGGGCTGTGTTCCAAGGAGGGCAGCGCCACCTCGCATATCGCCGTCTTCGCCCGGGGAATGGGCCTTCCGGCGGTGGTGGGGGTGGAATTGCCGACGGTGGAATCCGGCACCCTGATCGCCCTCGATGGCGAAACCGGAAGCGTTTACATCGACCCCGATCCGGCAGTGGTACAAAACCTAAGGAAACGCCAGGAAGATCAGCAGCGGGCCCAGGCCAGAGCCGCCGACCATTCCCATCAGCCCGCCCGTACCCGGGACGGAACCCTCATCGAGGTGGCGGCCAACATCGGCTCGGACACCGACGCCGCCCGAGCCTTGAAAACCGGGGCGGACGGAGTAGGCCTGTTCCGAACCGAGTTCCTGTTCCTCGACCGGACCCGCCCCATCTCCGAAGAGGAACAGTACGAGGCCTACCGAACGGTTCTTTCCGCCTTTCCCGACCAGACGGTGGTGGTCCGCACCTTGGACATCGGAGGGGATAAGCAGGTGCCGGGCGTGGAGATCGGAGAAGAGCTCAACCCCTTCCTCGGCCTAAGGGGGATCCGGCTGACGCTGACCCGACCCGACCTGATGAGGGACCAACTCCGGGCGCTGCTGAGAGCAGGCACCGAAGGGCGTCTGGCGATTATGGCCCCCATGGTGTCGGGCAAAGACGAGGTAATCGCCTTTCGAACCGCCCTATCGGAGGCGGAACAGTCGTTGAGGTCGGACGGTCTGGCGTTCGCCGATGACTACCAGGTGGGGATCATGATCGAAGTGCCCTCTGCTGCCCTGGTCGCCACCCGCCTGGCCCCCTATGTCGACTTCTTCTCCATCGGCACCAACGATCTCACCCAGTACACCCTGGCGGTGGATCGCACCAACCGTGAAGTGGCTGCCCGGGCCGACCACTTTGATCCGGCGGTGCTGAGGCTCATAAAAGAAACCGCCGATGCCGCCCACGACCACGACCGATGGATAGGGGTTTGTGGCGAGATGGCCGGTGATCCCCACGCCACCCCCATCCTGCTCGGGTTGGGAGTGACCGAACTTTCGGTGGCCATACCCTCCGTCCCGGCCATCAAAGAACAGGTCCGGCACCTGAGAATGGAAGAGTGCCAGGCCCTGGCTGCCCGTAGCTTGGAGGCAGCCGACGCCGCCGAGGTCCGAAATCTGATCGGCGACCTTTAACCTCGCAGCCTGACCGATTGCGCCCCGATTTCCCAAATGAATCCGGAATTATCCCTCCACCCCGTAAGTTCAACAAACCACCTATAACATCCTGAACCTAAAGCTCACAAAAACCCTATAAACTGGGGAAACACCCACCGGAAACGCAAAATCCGCACACCTCACCCGGCT
>VXMP01000011.1 GCA_009841075.1 Acidimicrobiia bacterium
GTGTAAGCACAGCAATGTGTTCAGCGGACCGGTACTAATAGTCCGAGGGCTTGATTATTCGTAAAATTCAGACCTTTTTGTGCTCGCTATGAAGTTCTCGGAGAGAGAACAACAAGATGTAGTCCGGTGGCGATAGCGGCGGGGAACCACCCGTCCCCATTCCGAACACGGAAGTTAAGCCCGCCAGCGCCGATGGTACTTGGGGTGCAGACCCCCGGGAGAGTAGGACACCGCCGGGCCACTTACCTTGAAGGGCCGTCCCCGAAAATGCCGGGGGCGGCCCTTCTTTTATCTCGGTATCTCGGCTAGAATGTCCCCCCTACGCAAGAATAAGAACTCCCCCTCGGAGGGAAACAGGGAGGCTGAGCCATGGATACCGCATTGCTGGTGCTGGGTGCGGTTGGGCTGGTATCCATCGGGTTTCTGGGTTCGGTGCTCCTGGTATCTCGGCGGCTCGACCGTCCGGCGCTGGATTCCGACGCCGTTGACGTAGAGAAGGCCCGGCGGGAGGCGCAGCGCATCTTGAGCCGGGCCGAGGAAGAAGGACAGGCCCGGGCACAGGCCTATCGGGAGCGGGAAGAGGCCCTGCTCGATCAAAGGAAGCTGGAGACCGTAACCGCCGAGGACCGCCTCATCCAGCGGGAGCGAACCCTGGAACAGCGAGCCTCCAATCTGGCCCAGCGGGAACAGATGCTCATCGACCGGGAAGCCGGGGTTTCCAAGCTCCAGGGCGAGATGGACGACCTGACCGAACAGGCCCGATCCAATCTGGAGCGGATCAGCACCCTCAATGCCCAGACCGCCCGCGAAGAGCTGGTCGAGCAGGTTCGTGAGGAAGCTCGCCGGGAGGCCATGCTGTTGGTGAGGGACAGCGAGATACGCGCCCGTGAAGAGGCCGACCGCCGGGCTCGACGCATCCTGGCCACCGCCATCCAAAGGATGTCGTCCGATGTGGTCCAGGAAACCACGGTAACGACCGTTTCCCTGCCCGAAGAGGAGATGAAGGGCCGGATCATCGGTCGAGAGGGGCGCAACATACGCTCTTTCGAGTCGGTTACCGGCGTAAATCTGGAAATCGACGAAACCCCGGGAACAGTGGTGCTGTCCTGCTTCGATCCGGTTCGTCGGGAGATCGCCCGAATCACCTTGGAGAAGCTGATCGCCGACGGCCGAATTCATCCTTCCGCCATCGAAGAGCTCTATGCCAAGGCCAAGACCGAGGTTGAGAATTCGGTGCGGGACGCCGGAGAATGGGCGGTGGTCAACGCCGGGGTTGCCCGGGTGCATCCCGAGCTGGTAACCCTGATAGGGCGCTTGAAGTATCGCACCTCATACGGCCAGAACGTCCTGGACCATCTGGTCGAGACGGCCCACATAGCGGGCATGCTGGGGGCGGAAATGGGCGTGGATCCGGCCCCTATCAAACGAGCCGCCTTCCTGCACGACATCGGCAAGGCGGTAACCCATCATATCGAAGGCCCCCATGCCCTGATCGGTGCCGAGATCGCCCGTAGGTTCGGCGAAGAGGCCGGGATCGTGCACGGTATCGAAGCCCACCACAACGACGTGGAGCCCCGTACCCTGGGGGCCGTCATCGTCCAGGCGGCCGACACGGTTTCCGCCGCCCGACCGGGGGCGCGGCGGGCGGAGCTGGAATCCTATGTGAGGCGCCTGGAGAGAATGGAGGACCTGATCGGCGAGTTCGATGGGGTCGACCGGGTGTACGCCATGCAGGCCGGCAGGGAGGTGCGGGTGGCGGTCGATCCGGATGTGATCACCGACCTGGAAGCTGCCGACCTGGTGCGACGCATTTCACGGCGGCTGGAGAGCGACGTCCGCTATCCGGGCCAGATCGAGGTTACCGTGATCCGAGAGCTCCGCATCACCGACTACGCCCGTTAAACCGTAAGGTGCCGTCGTCATGAGCCAGATTGTCGAGCTCGCTCCCCCCACCCGCCGAACCCGGCCCATCGGTCGGATTCCCACCCGCGTCGGACGAAGCTATTTCCTCCGCACCTTCGGCTGCCAGATGAACGAGCACGACAGCGAACGGGTGGCGGGACTTTTCGAGGCGGACGGCATGGTTAGGGCCTCTTCCATCGACTCGGCCGATGTGGTTTTCGTCAACACCTGCACCATTCGGGAGAACGCCGACAACCGACTGTACGGAAACCTGGGTCAGCTGAAAACGCTCAAAGACGAACAGGCCGGTCGGCTGCTGATAGTGGGCGGATGCGCCGCCCAGAAGGATCGGGAGCTGGTCCGCGAAAGGGCACCCTGGGTGGACGTGGTGATCGGAACCCACAACCTGCATCGGGTGGTCGAGCTGATGGATCAGGCCGAGGAATGGGGCCCGGTCACCGAAATAGTCGACGCCCTCCAAACCATGCCCTCGGAGCTGCCTGTTCGCCGGGAGTCCCCCTTCTCGGCCTGGGTGACCATCCAGATCGGCTGCAACAACACCTGCACCTTCTGCATCGTCCCGGCGGTGCGGGGTAGGGAGATCAGCCGCCGGCCCGGCGACATCATCCATGAAATAGAGCAGCTGGTGACCGAAGGTGTGATCGAGGTCACCCTGCTGGGCCAGAACGTGGACACCTACGGACGGGACCTGGCTATAGACGGAAGAAGGCGTCCTATCTTCGGGCAGCTGCTGGCTCGGGTAGGGGGGATAGAAGGGATTCGGCGGGTCAGGTTCACCAGCCCTCATCCCAACGATTTCCGTCGCGACGTAGCCGAAGCCATGGCCGAAACCGAGACCGTTTGCGAGCAGCTGCACTTTCCGCTCCAGTCGGGGTCCAACCGGATTCTGGCGGCCATGCACCGCGGCTATACCACCCAAAAGTTCCTGGCCAGGCTGGAGATGGCGAGAGAGGTAATGCCCGATCTGACCGTTTCCACGGACATAATCGTGGGCTTCCCCGGCGAAACCGAGGCCGACTTCCAAAGCACTCTCGACGTGGTGGAAGAGGCCCTCTTCGACCAGGCCTTTATGTTCCTGTTCTCCCCTCGGCCCGGGACCAGGGCGGCGGACATGGCCGACCGTTTCGTGCCCGAACCAGTTGCCAAGGAGCGCTTCGGCCGCTTGCTGGAGCTGCAAACCCGGATCGGGTCGGACCTCAACAAACAACACATCGGTGAGCGCATGGAGGTTTTGGTGGAAGGCCCGTCCAAGCGCGACCCGGCGGTGGCCTCCACCCGCAATCGGGGTAACAAGCTGGTGCATGTGCCGGGCACCTTCCGGCCGGGCAACTTGATGGAGGTAAAGATCGAGCGGGCCGGTGCCCATTATCTGGTGGGCGTACCGGCCTGAACCTCCCGGCCGGTAACCCTTCAGTGGACACCCCGCCGGTTGATACCCAACCGATCATCGCCGTTCTCGGACCGACCGCCTCGGGCAAGAGCCGCCTGGGGATGGGTTTGGCCCGACATTTCAAAGGGGAGATCGTGTCGGCCGATTCGATGCAGGTATACCGGGGTATGGACATCGGAACGGCCAAGCCGACCCGGGCGGAACAGGCGGAGATACCGCACCACATGATCGATGTGGTCGATCCCGAGGCGGATTACACGGTGGCGGAGTTCCAAAGTGCCGGGCGTGGGCACCTGGCCGACCTGGCGGGCCGTAATCGTCGGGCCGTGATCGTGGGAGGTTCCGGCCTCTACTTCCGGTCGCTGGTGGACCCGTTCCGCTTCCCGCCCTACGATCGGGCGGTTCGGGATCAGGTCAGGGCCATGTCCCACGAGGAAGCGGTGGCCGAGCTGCTGGCCTCCGACCCCTCCGCCGGAGATCAGCTGGATCTGGCCAACCCGCGGCGGGTGGGTAGAGCGGTGGAAATTATCCGTCTGGGAGGGGAAGCCCCCACCGAACGGGCCAAAGACCCTCGCTTGGAAAGGGTGCGTGGATATGAGCCGGAGATCCCTTTTGTCGCCATAGGATTGGATCCCGGCGATCTTCTGGCCGAACGGGTTGGTAGGCGTATCGATCAGATGCTTGGGGAGGGACTGCTGGATGAAGTGGCCGGACTGGCCGGTCGGCTGGGCCTTACCGCCTCGTCGGCGGTGGGATATAGTCAGCTGCTGCCGGTGGTGGCCGGAACCTGTACCCTGGAAGAGGGTCGGAAGGCAACGGTGCGGGCCACCATGTCGCTAGCCCGCAAGCAACGTACCTTTTTCCGCCGCGACCCCAGAATAAGGTGGCTGGAATGGGACCCCGACCCGTCAGTCCGGGAGGCCGCGGCCCGCCGAATTATCGAAGAGATGTGCCCCTGGAGTTCCTGAAGATGGAGAGCTCGGCAAGGTCTCCGCTGTGATCCAATCCGTCGGCGGTAGTTACTTCTAAGTCGCTCCAGTCTTCTTGCTCGGAAGCCATCGCTTGATAGGTCTCCTCCCAGGACAGTTTGGCATTCTCGGCCCCTCTCAGGACAACATAGTCGTCCTCCTCTTCCAGGATCAGGGAGTCCTTCCAGCCATAGCGGTCGATGATGGCCTTCGGTATTCGGATGCCCTTCGAGTTTCCGATAGGGATCAGTTTCACTTCTATGTTGCTCATGTTGGGTGACCTATCCTACTAATGTTCACTTCCGACGGGATTCCTTCCCGGCGCGTTTAGTCCCATTATCGAGAAACAAACGCGCGCACTACGAAAATGTCCGGCGGCGGGGGGAACTCTATTCGACCGAGAGGAGCAATCGGTGGTCGCTACATATTGGGATGGCGCGGTTCTTCGATCGGTGCTGGGTGTGGTGGAAAAGTCACGGCACGTTAAAACCTCACGGGAGGCGGTTGACCGGGTGGCGGGTTGGATGGCCTACGAGGAGTTCGTTTTTCCTCGCGGCGGGGTGGCGGGAGAGTTCGGCGTAGGCTCTAATCCGGACGACATAATTGATATCACCATGCTGGTGGCGACCCTCAACTTCGCCTTTACCGATTTCGACACGGGCTGCAAGTTCAAAGCCGACTACCAGGGCCGCACCTGGTCGGACAGCCTCGGGATGTTCGCCTGCCTCCATCAGGCACTTACCAATGGGGTTCCGTTGCTGGACGGCGAGTATCTGGCGTCTCTTACCCGATCCGATTTGGAAGGAATCTTCCGTGGCAACATCGAAATGCCGATGCTGGATGAGCGTCGACAGATTCTCAATCAGGTCGGTGAGGTGCTGATAGATCGGTATGAGGGCCGCTTCCATCGTTTCGTCCGTTCCTGCGCCCCGGCCATGTATGCGGACGGGGAAGGGCTGATGGAGCGGCTCATCGTCGAGTTCCCCCGGTTCGACGACACCAGCAACTATCACGGGGCGGACGTGCACATCCACAAGCTCGCCCAACTGGGTCTTTGGACCCTACACATGGCCCTACACGACTCCGGCGAATGGAGTCTCGGCGATTTGTCGATGATGACCGCCTTCGCCGACTACATCGTTCCGGTGGCCTTGGACGTCATGGATATCTTCGAGTACACCCCGGAGTTGGCCTCCCGCATCGCCGAGGGTGACATGATCGAACGTGACAGCGACGAGGAGATCGAGATCCGAGCCCATACCCTGTATGCCACCGCCCTTTTGACGGATGCCATCAATGCTTTGAGGCCGCCCGACCTGCGGCTGGTGATCCCCCAGGTCGACTTCCGGCTGTGGTCGAGCTATCACGCCTCCTTCCGCCCGCACCATCTGACCAGAACGGTGATGTACTGACATGGTCTTGCCGTTCACGAAAATGGAGGGCCTGGGGAACGACTTTGTGATGGTCGAGGATTTCAGGCCGGATGCCGACCAGGTGCGGGCCTGGTGCGACCGTCGGCTGGGAATCGGTGCCGATGGGGTGCTCTCCCTTTCCAGGTCGAGCCGGGCGGGGGTGGTGGTTCGGATGGACTATTGGAACTCCAACGGCTCTGGGGCCGAAATGTGCGGTAACGGCCTCCGATGCGTGGCCCGGTATGTGTTCGATCGGGACTGGACCCGAGATCGGTCCTTCGGTGTGGAAACGCCGGTCGGGTTGAGGCAGGTAGAGGTCAGGGCCGACGGGTTGGTGCGGGCGGAGCTAGGGCCGTACAGTCTGGGCTCATCGGTGGAGGCCTGTGGCTTTAGCTTCACCTCGGCCGAGGTCGGTAACCCTCATGCGGTGGCTTTTGTAGCGGACCAGGCCGCCCTGGATAAAGCGGATTTGGAGGCAATCGGTCCGGCCATGCAGGATCATCCGGCCTTCCCAGAAGGGGTTAACGTGGAGTTGGTGGCCCCATGTTCCGCAGGTGCCTGGCAGGTACGGGTCTGGGAGCGAGGAGTGGGCGAGACCAGGGCGTGCGGTACGGGGGCGGCGGCAGTCGCGGCGGTAGTTGCCGCCCGGAGCGGGGAGAGGGATCCGGTCGGTATCCGCCTACCGGGCGGCGAGCTGGGCGTAGAGCTGATCGACGGAGCGGCTTGGATTCAGGGCCCGGCCGTCCAGGTTTTTGAGGGGACTATCCGAATCTGAACCCGGAAGCAGAACCGGCCAGGCTACGGAGCACGGCCACCACCTTCCCCAGCACGTCGATTCCCGATCGATAAACCAGAGGCGGGTAGTCGGGGTTGGCGGCATGGAGGATCACTTCTGAGCGGCGACGTTCCAGACGCTTGACCGTAGCTTCCTCCCCCTCCACCCGAAAGGCTCCGATCTCCCCGTTTTCAAGATCGGGCTGTTTCCTGACCACCACCAGATCACCATCCAGAATCCCCGCCTCGACCATCGAATCCCCCTTGACCTCCAGCATGAAAAGCGGACCGGTCTTCCCCACCAAGGCCTCAGGAAGGGCCATGACCTCCTCCACGTTTTCTTCGGCGAGGATAGGAACTCCGGCGGCGATCCTTCCCAACCGAGGCACGGTCTGGGTTTGTCCTGAAGGGATGGGTGTCGGAGGGGACAGGCCGACCACCACAATGGCGCGGGGTTTGGTCGAGTCTCGCCGTATATAACCCGCCTCTTCCAGGTCTTTCAGGTGACGATGGACGCTGGCCGGTGACCGGAGACCGAGGTGCCTACCGATCTCCCGCACCGAAGGGGGATAACCAGGGTTGACAGCCGATTGCCGTAGAAGTTCCAGGATCTGCCGACCCCGAGGCGAAACCCCCGCCCAAGCCTCATCGAGTCCGTCGGTTGCAAAAGTGTCGGTATCAGACATGCTGAGTTTGATACTAATCCAGAAAACCCAAAAATCCGAACTTATGTTCGTATAGGGTGCCAGGGAAACGTTTTTTCGCGTTCTTTCGTGTTCTTAAAATTAGGGGTTGAAAATGTCCCAAAGTCATGATACGTAGTGGGTTGCCAAGCACCGAAGGCCGGGTAAGAGGAATGGTATCCCGATCGGATCCCCGGCAGTTGAGGGAACATATTTGTATGGAGCGACAGCCGAACCGCAGTCTCCCGGCTTCAGTCCGGGCATGGCTGACCACGCTCCGAATCAGGTGGTGCGAGGCGGGGGTGGGGAACCCAGCGAAGCTGGGCGGCGTATGCAGATTTTTGCTTTTGAGAGAGTGTTTAACCTGGTTATAGGCGGTTTCGGATAGACCTTGGGTTGCTCGGCAGTCGGGTGGAGAGTGGGTGGGTTTAGACCTGCCGTGTGGTGAATGCTATTTGTTCCAAACCGGTCACTGCCCAGGTTTTGATTTCTCCCAGAGGAACTTGCAGGCCTATTTGGAGATTGGCTATCTCCTCTTCCAGTCGGCTTCGAAAATGGGTAGCCCGGGTGGGGTCTTCGTTGCGGAGGGCGGCGATGTATTCGGCCTGGATTTGCTCTACTGTGGCCGCCGTTTCCATAGCCTGGAGACGGAAATCGGTAAAGGCGGATTCGTCGGGTAGCCCGTTGATTAGCAGTGAGGTTTCGGCGATAGAGGTGCTCAGATGAAGGGCTACTTCCTCCACCTCTTCACGGGTGGCCTGGACGGGAAGTTCGGGTAGATCGAAGGCCAGCGACATGGTCAGGGTGTAGGCCAGGGCGTTGACCAGCCCTTTGCCCACATCCAAGGCCTGGGTGGAGCTGTCCGCCAGCAGCTCCTGTGATTGGGTTAGGGCCAGAATCTCGGGCGCATCGCCCAAAACCGGCAGGTCGGGTAAGGGTTCGGACGACAGTAAAGCCGAGTTCCGGGCCGCAATGTTGAGGTCGGTCAGCTGGCCGGACAGTACCGATCGGTCGGTTTCGCTGGATAGATAATCCATATAGACAGAGTTGGCAACCGGCCCCAAGGTGTCGAATAACTCCTGGGCTGATTGGGTGTATCGGGCCTCCCGTTCGGCGGCTGTCCGAACCGGCAGGTCGGTCAAAAACTGATAAGCGACGGCGGTGACCCCCACCAGGACGACCAGGCCGGCCAGGAAACCCAGGGTTCGATAGCGGCGGCGGCGAGCTCCGGCGTCAAACTCGGGGAGGCCATCCGAAACCAGTTTGGATTCCATGTCCCATTCGGCGGTGGCGTCCCACATAGCCTTGACCGCCTCCCCTACGTCTTTGGGGTGGTTCGGGTCGGAGGTCACCGAACTCAGAGAGGGAAGTCGGTCCCAGTATTCATCTTGAAGTTGGCTATCGGCATCGTCATAAAGGTTACGGTCGTGGCTGCCGAAGGTGGTCTCCGACTCGCCGAACCCGAGCAGGGAGGCCAGCGGCGAGCTCCCTGATCCATCCGAAACCGGCAAAAGCGCCGAGCCGGATAGTCGGATATCGGCGGGGCGGGATACGGGCGAGGGCGAAGACGAAGAAGAGGTTGAGGATGAAGTTGAGGTTGAAGGTACCGGGTCTTCGGAGGGGTTTGGTATCTCTATTTCTGGCGCAGCGGATCGGGAACGACGCGCCATAACCGCCCAGAACGAATGGTTTCCCCATGAGGGGAGGAAACGGGCCAGGCCGCTACGTTCCGTATCTTGATGGGAGGCCGGATATAGTCCCCGCCGCTGCATGAGGCGATGCTTGGCGTGGCCCACCCCGTAGGAAGCTGATTCGTGAGATGCCACATGGTTATCATCGGGCCGGGAGAGAACCGGGGCAGAAAGGGTCGGGGATGGGGTTTTTAGCGTAACCATTAGGCGGAATATGCTCCTGAAATGCCGTACTCCGCCCGGCTTTTAGAGCCCCGATTACTTTTCTGGTAGAAACCTAACCTATGCATCTTAATGTACTGAAGCTCGATATCGAACTACCCACCCCCAAGCGGGCTCATCCGACCGACGCCGGACTGGACCTATACGCCCGCTACCCGGCCCGACTGGAACCCGGCGACCACACCACGGTCGATACCGGAGTGGCCGTGGAGATACCCCCAGGTCATGCCGGCCTGATCTTGGCCCGAAGCGGGTGGGCCAAGAAACACGCGGTGGGCCTGGTCAACTCGCCCGGCCTGATCGACGGCGACTATCGAGGAGAGCTGAGGGTGGTGCTGGTGAACCACGGACGAGAGCGGTTTTCTATAGCCAGAGGTGATCGGGTGGCCCAGCTGGTGATCGTGCCGGTAGCCCTTCCCGAACCCCGACCGGTGGACGAGCTCGGCGACACCGACCGGGGAGAGGGCGGGTTCGGTTCGTCGGGACGTTAAACCCTCGTAGCACAAGCGGAACCATCCGGGCTACAATGCCCATTGAATGCGGAAGTAGCTCAGTTGGTAGAGCGCAACCTTGCCAAGGTTGAGGTCGCGGGTTCGAATCCCGTCTTCCGCTCCCACGGTCGGGCCGACAAACCCGCCGCCCCCTATGACACGGCGACGTGGCCGAGTGGTTAGGCGCGGCTCTGCAAAAGCCGTCACACCGGTTCGATTCCGGTCGTCGCCTCCGAGCATTTTGATCTACACAAGCCGGGCGCTTAGCTCAGGGGAAGAGCGCTTCCTTGACGCGGAAGAGGTCACAGGTTCAAATCCTGTAGCGCCCACAGTTGTTTAGCAACGATTCTGGTATCAAAGATGTTACTATTTAACGAATATGAAAAAACGAGTTCTGATAGTCGGCGGTGGGGCAGCCGGGTTGGCAGCCGCCTATGACCTCAAGCGGCGGGGTGCGCACTCTGTAACGGTTCTTGAAGCCTCCGGGCGAGCAGGCGGACGGATGGCAGGCGAAGTTGTAGACGGGTTCCACATCGATACCGGAGCGCAACTTTTCAGCACCGCCTACACCGAGGCGCTCGGATTGTGCGAAGAGTTGGGGATTAGCTTCGATAGCTCACCCGTCAACATCACCTTCACCATCTACAACGGACGCACGGGAAAAACCGGAGTTCTGGATTCATCAAGACTGTTTAACCTCACCAACGCAAAGACTATTCTTTCGTTTTCCCTCTTTTCGCCCAAAGCTCACCGACAGTTCCTCAAGTTCGCCCGTTTCATGCTGAGCCGGCGCGCCGATTTCCATTCCGGAGACCACACCCGGCTGCTCGATCTCGATCACGAGGGCACCTTAGCGCAATGGGCCGGAGAGAGATTCGGAGAAGAGTTTGTCCAGCAGTTCTGCGAGTCCCCTGTGGCGAGTATCACACTGAGCCAAACGGATCGAATCGGTCCGTTGCACGGAATGATGCTCCTGTGGATGGCTTTACTGGAACGCCGAAACGTTCTCCAAATGCCCGAGCAGGGAATCGGTTCGTTCGCACGTGCTCTCGCTCGTTCGTGCGAGGACGTCACCCGACTTTCCACCCCGGTTGAGAGCATTGTGATCCGAGATGGTTCTGTAAAGGGCGTGCAGACAGGCGAGGGTTTTCTGGAAGCCGATGCGGTTATTTGTGCCACTACGGCACCCGAGGCCCTGGGGCTGGTTGACGGTCTCCCCTCCGGTACGAGGGAGATTCTCGAAGGCATCAGATACTCCAGTTGTTGTCACGTGGTCTTCGGAGTCGATCGTCATCCCCTTCCGAACGGACACTATTTCTTCATGTTCCAGAATAAGGGGGATTCCTTCCTCGACTGTTATCTGGACAGCACGGTCGGCTCGCCCCGGTCGGCACCGCCCGGACATGGCTTGATTCACGCCTACCCGGGGGAGGATCACTCCCAGGAGCTGTTCAAGCTGAGCGACGAGCAGATCAAACGTCGGGTAATCGACGAGATCCGAAAATACACCCCATCCATGCCCGAGGAACCGTTGTTCACGCGGGTCTATCGCTGGGAAAGGGCGGTGTGTATTCCACCGGGCGGCCTGATGCGTCGGCTTCACTCGCTGATGGAGGAAGGCTTTCCAGGGGTGCCGGGCCTCTTTTTGGCCGGCGAATACCTGGCGTTGTTGTCCAGCATCAATGGTTCCCTGAAGAGCGGCTTCAAGGCGGCCGCAGACGCCAACGAATACCTCCGGGCCTTACCTCCTCGGCAGGAGAAGATCGGCTAAAAGCTCCTCCGTCGCCGTAAACAATCAGCCGAAAACGGCCTGCGAGGTGTTAGTTGCACGGCTGAGGAAAATTATCTGATATCAAAATTTTTTTGTCATTCTCAAGAAATATCTCCCTTTCCGACATCCGGCCCTAACTCATCGGATATATTAAGTTGTTAATAACCCAGCAGGGCTTTTATTGTCGAAATTGGGCATTAAATCGCACTGCTTCGGATCAACGAGAAAGGAATGGTATGCCTATAAGCGAACAGCACCGGGCAGCACTGGCCAAGGGCAGACGGGATTCAACCAAGGTTCGTAGATATCTCAAGGCCGTTTCGAACGGTGTCGCCAAGTCGAACGGACAAGCACAGCTGCTGGAGAACAAGCTGGAGCGGCTCGGCGAGACGATCAAAACCGAGACCGATCCGCTCGCCAAGGTTCAATTGGTCCAAAAGCGGATCAATCTGGAGGGAAAGCTCAACGGTTCCAAAATGCCGCTGGACTTCAAGGCGGTTGAGGCAGATTTTATCCAGGTGGCGGTTTCCTATTCCAGGCGACATCAGATCAGCTATTCGGCCTGGCGTGAGGTAGGGGTTCCGGCCAAGATCTTACAGGAGGCCGGGATCAGGAGAACCCGTCGGGTCAATAAAGCCCGGCCGGCTAGTCCCATCCGATCTGGGTGAGCCTACGGTCGTCTATGCCGAGGTGGTGCCCGATCTCGTGAAGCACGGTCCGGCGTACTTCTTCGATGGTTTCCTCCCGATTCAGCCCCAACTCCAGATGGGGGTCGATGTAGATGGTGATGCAATCGGGAAGTACGCCGGCGTAATCCCACCCTCGATCGAGCAGCGCCACCCCTTCGTATAACCCCAGGGCATCCAGATCGTCGGGATTCCGATCCTCGATCACCACCCGCAGGTTGTCGAGCCGGGCGGCGATGTCTTCGGGTAGTTCACCCATGGTGCGGTCGATGATCTGCTCGAAATCAGAGCGGGTCAGGACGATGGGCTACCCCTTCTTTTTGTCGCAGGCCGATGATACAAGGGTTGGATGAACAAAACCCATCACGTCCGATTTGATTACAATCCCCGGTTACGGGCGCTTAGCTCAGCGGGAGAGCGCTGCCTTCACACGGCAGAGGTCACTGGTTCGATCCCAGTAGCGCCCACCCCGGGCCGGTTAGTCGACCTCATCCGATCTCTCCTGTTTCTGGTGCTGATATCGGCCTGCGGAGGATTCACCCCACCTAAAGGGGCCGATCATCTCTCGGTCTACTACGAGCTGTCCGTAGCCCGACTACTGGACGGCCTGGAGATCGCCCCTGAACATCGCAGCGGTTACCAGCGTGACCTCTTCCCACACTGGTCGGACGAGGACGGAGACGGCTGCGACACCCGCCGCGAGGTGCTGATCAGAGACGCCCGCTCCGACCTGCTCTTCTCGGATTTCGACAACTGCCGGATCAGGTCGGGGGTTTGGTACTCGCCCTATGACGATGTGTGGTGGGAAGGATCACCGGCGGGATTGCACATAGATCACCTGGTGCCTCTCCAGGAAGCCTGGGATTCGGGTGCCCACGCCTGGGACGCCTCCCGCCGCCAGACTTACGCCAACGACCTATCCGGCCTGGTAATAGCCACCGTCGCCGCCAACAAAGAAAAAGGCGGCGACGATCCGCACAGGTGGATGCCGGCCAACCCCAACCACCACTGCCCCTACCTGGCCGGATGGATCGCCGTCAAAGCCAGATGGACGCTATCAATAGACCCCCAAGAAGCCCAATTCCTAAGACATCAACTCGAAACCCGCTGCCAGGGCCTGACCATCCGGTTACCCGCCCTAACCCCGTAAGGTTTATGGGCCAGCCCGTCCAGCAGTGGGTTTGTTACGCTCCCACTCTTTGGCAGCTTCTCTGGTAGTGCGACGCCCGACTGGTTGGAGCTTCCCCGGTCCGTACTGCCGCCGGAGTTCGCCCTCGCGCCTTTTGGGATTGTTTGTAATCCCAGAATGTTTAATTTTCCCGTCCGTGCCTTTGTAGCGGTACTTGTAGGTGTTTCTTGGCTTTGCCATTTTGCCATAACTCCTTTCTTAGGATATTACCACAGTCGTAATTACTGATATGTAAGTATACTACAAATTTGTGTGCTAGGTATTTGGTCTGCAGGATTTAAAACAGAGAGATGCGGAGAGATACTAAAGCCTTGGGGGTTTGCGTTCGGCTTCGGTGGGGGTGGGAAGGTCGGAGGTGGGGATTAGCGGACCGTTGACGATCTCTTCAAGGAGTTGGGCGGCGGAGGGCGTGACGTCGACGGTGTGCTGGAGGATGGTGATCACCCGGAGCAGCTCTTCGGTGAAAACCCACTGGGCGGGGCGGATGTCGTCCAGGCCGGACCTTTGGCCTTTAAGCATTCGATAGCCCAGCCAGGAACGCAGCACCTTGAGGCCGGACACCTCGAAGTTATAGACCTCCGGGCTGACCGGCGCAAAGCGACCCGTTCCTACATGGAGTAACTGGTCTTCGGCTGTGTAGTGGATTTGGTCGGGGTAGCACACGATCGGGGTCACCTCCCGGGTGGTTCCCTCGGGAAGGACGCTGCCCGCACCTTCAGGTTGGAAGCGCTCCCCCCAGGTGTGGTACCAAAGCAGATCACGCCCCAACTCCACAGCCCGATCAAAAAGCGCCGCATCCGAGGTGATCGGAACATGAACCGGCCCGGCCATCTCCGCCAACTCGTCAGAGAATCGCTCGCTAAAAGCCGCCGTACCAAGTAGGGCATGGACGTAGGCGATTAGTTCATAAACGGATACCGATTTATCAAAGGTGTTGCTTAGGTTATCAAGCAGCCCTGCGGTTACATTTGGTAGTACACCTGAAGAGTCAACAAATATAGGAATAATATCTTTCGAACCGAATGATCCACGGAAATGGCTCATATCAGGTACGTAAGGCGATACGGTAATCAAAGGCCCGTGTCCTAGTCGTGTGGCGGTGAGTGTGGTGAGATACAACTGTTCCTCACTCCGTACCGCCCAAAGGTGAGGCCGGGGTCTATCGGCAACCCGATTGTCGGCAATGACCCATTGACGGTCGAAACTGCGATATCCAAAACGTTCAATACTTTCCGGGCGGTCGTCTCTGTCAAGTTGCTCAAGCGCCGGGAGGCGATCGCGGTGCTCCCTGTCCAGCAGAGGTCTTGGACGACTATTTATTTTTCTTTCCTTCTCAAGAAGCAACCTACCCCGCTCGCGGGGAATGGAGGTTACGAGTTCTAACCATCGTTTAAGCAGTAGGTTCTTCGTTTCACCTATTGGCCAGATCCGATGAAACTTGGCCCCGGAGTGTGACCATGGGAACAAGTTGGTTACAGATGGCCATGTCTTGTAGGCGGAGGCAGTGAGAGGTATAAGAACATCAAGCCCTTTACCGGATTCAATATCTTCAGCATGGGTCAAAGAGGCGGTATTCAGCTGCTCAAGCTTTTCTTGCCTGGTGCCAGAGATACGCAAGTAGCGGACTGAACAGCTTGACTTTGGCTTGTCTTTCCGAACTCCAAATGCGATAGTGACCGGGGTACGGATGTCAAAAACATTCTCTTCTATAAGGGCCCCTCGGCCTTCACCTCCGAGATCAAAGATAAACAACTCATCAAACGTATCCCGTAGCCAGGATCGGACACCGCCCATGGATACTCCATCAAGGAAGGATGAGGCGGTTATAAAAGCCACGATTCCTGGGCCTGGGGGTAACTCGGTAGTTTGCCACCCGGCCCAACGCCAGAAGTAGACATAATCGTTATATAGGTTGGGTGCATACCGACCGAGACCGGCTTCTTTCAAGGGCTTGAGGATGTCTTTGATCAGCGGCTCTAACCCGGCGGCCCCGTAGCGAACCACCCCGCCTTTCCTTTTGCCGGTGTCGTCTACGGCCCTCTGTTCTCGGTGGTAGGGAGGGTTACCGATAACCACTGTAAAGCGCTGGGACCGTTTGAGTTTGGCGGCGCGTTTCCCCTCCTTCGCTACAAGGCTGTCTATTATGTCCAAGCTTTGCTGCGGTGGATCATGGTCAAGCGTGTCGGTCAGCAATATATTTGCCTTATCGGAAGGCAGCCCTTCGTCGTTAAGAAGGAGAGCCATCTTGAGGTGGGCAATGGTGTAGGGGCCGAGCATGAGCTCGAAAGCGTGCATAGACGGCAGCACATATTCGCCCAGGTGGTGGTGCCAATTGCCTCCGTCAGGGGGGGGGTGTTGGCGTATGATTGCTTAGCCCTACGGAGCCAATGTACCAAGAAGGTTCCTGTACCCACCGCAGGGTCAACCATTGAAACGAATTGTTGATCGGTTTTCACATCTTCGGGTACCTCGAAACCGTTTCGTTTGGCCACCTCCTCCCAGGTTGATGAGTCGGCGATGCCTGCCTTTAGTCCGAACCGGGTCTTGAGAATCTGGTCCACCCCTCTCACCATGAACTCGACTACCGGCTCGGGGGTATAGAAGGCTCCGGCGTTGGCCCGTATCTTGGGGTCGTATTGCGTAAGAAACTCCTCGTAGAAGTGGATTACCGGGTCGCCGCCTTTGGTGGTTGATCCGAATTCGTCCAGGATGGCTTCGACATCGGTTTCTCGTAGGTCGGCGATCAGCTGATTGAGCCCGCTTCCTTCCAGGTCGAGTTCAGAGACCTCTCCGTGCACCTGCTCGAAGAAGGCCGCCAGGAAGGGGTTGCTGAGCGGCACAACCGAGAGGACCGGGGTAGCGCCGAATCCGTCGGGATCGCTCACCCGGCTTCCGAGCAGGCCGTAGACCAGGGTCTGGGCGCACATGTCGGAAAAGCTCTTTTCGTCCACGTCGGCCACCAGCTGTTTGCGTATATCCTCCATCAGCTCGGAAAACGGCCCTTCGCCTTGTTCCTGTTCCATGGCTTGGCGGATCTGGTCCCGTAAGCCGCGGGCGGTGCGCGCCATCCGGTCGGCCAAGCGGGCGGCGGAACTGATAGTCTCACCTGGTTGCAGGGTGAAGGGTGCCCTCCAGTTCGCTTTCCATTGCTCAACGTTTTCCTGTCGTTCGGGCCAGGTCAGTTGGGGAAGCAGCTCCACGGCCACCCGTTGGAGGCGGCGGGTGGGTTCGGCAGGCCGCCACGACAGGCAGCGAAACACTTCTTTACCCTCCACCTTGAAGAAGACCAGCAGATGTAGCTCTACAGACTCCCCACTACCGGTGGTGACCACGAAGATCAGGTCGTCTATATCCCAGGAACGGCGGTTCCCGGCCACTGACCTTCTACGCCTGATCAGGGTGCGGAGAAAGGCGCGCAGGCGGGTGATCAGCAGCCTGGTTCCCGCTAGGTCGACGAAGAAAATACCCCACGGCTGGTCGGTGGTGAAGGGTCGAACCTGTCGGATCCGTTCGATTTGACTCCGCATTTGTATTGGTAAGCCCAGCTCTTCCAGGTCTTCTTCGAAGATCAGCTCGTCCAGGTTCTCGTCCTCCAGCAGGGTTTCGTCTTCCAGCGGCCAGTCCAGTTCTTCGATGAAGTAGCGCAGCAGGTCGTCCGCCGATCGGGCCCTCCTCAGCCGTTCGATAGTTTCTTCGTTTCCCGAAGTCATCAGTTCAGATCCATCCAGCACCGGAGTTGGGGTTTCGGGGCGCTAACCGGCGCTTGCACTTGTTTGAGGTAGGTATTGCGGATGTGGTCTTGCACCTTCTTGCGGATTTCTTTTAGGGTTTTCTCTTCGGTTACACATCGACGGGGGGTGTTGGGTGTCGACCGGATGCTGTCGACAATTTGCCCCGCTGATTCGATGATCTTGTCTTGGTCTAGATCGTAGAGATACCAACGGGTGGGCCCGGCTTCCAGGGTGAACTCTTTTCGTTCCTGGTCCAGGGCGGGTAGGGAGAAGCAGAAGAACACCCCTCTGGCCCCTTTTTTCAGCCGCTTACGCCCGGAGAAGACCGAGCCGGGCATCAGGTCAAGTTCCTCCGCCAACTCGGGGTGCTGTTTCAGCAGCTGCTGGTATTCAAGATGCAGCTCTTCGGCGCGGGATTTCTTGCCTTCGTAGGAGGCGTTGAACTCCCGCAGGGCCTCAAAGTCATCGTCGGGGGTGAGCAGCTTGTGACCCTCGATGCCGAAGGTCTTGGAGATGAGCAGGGTTTTCTGGGTGACCTTCTCATACAAAGAGAGAATGTCGTTGAGCTCATCGGGAGGTAGGAAGTTCCAGAAGGCCACCTTCCCCCGATCCTTCTCCGTGTCGGGATGGTCGGCAATCAAGCGTTTCTCGATATCCGGACTCATGCGTCGGTCTACCCGCCCGATGCGCTGCATCAGTCGAACCGGATTCCAATGGATGTCGTAGTTGATGAGCCGGGTGGCATCTTGGAGGTTCAGGCCTTCCGACAGGACATCGGTGGATATGAGCACCCTGATCTCTTCTTTACCTTCTCGGGCCAGATCTGAGGAGCTTGATCCGTTGTAATAGGGGGAGAAGCGGCGGATAATCTCGGCCCGGTTCACCTTGGTGTTGCTGTCCAGCTGGGCCAGGCCTTCGATGCCGGCTTCTTTGAGATGGGTGAATAGGTAGCGGGCGGTGTCGGCGAACTCGGTGAAAACCAGTACCTTGCGGCCCTCCATTTCCTTGGAACGCAAGAGGCGGATCAGCTTCTTCAGCTTGTCGTCCTGATTCGGTCCGAAGAGGCGGGCGAAGGCCAGGAAATCCGCGATCCGTCCCAGGTCGTTATAGGTTTCATCGAGGATTCTGGTGACGTCGTAGTCGCTTCGAGAAAGCTCTGTGACATTCTCCAGCAGCTCCGGTGGAACGATGTCCTCGTCTAGATCAGCCTCGTCGGACTCCTTCCCTTCCTCCAGATCCAGGCCCAGTTGTTCGGCAGGACGGTAGGTCACCACGTCGGCGTTCTTGGATTTCCAACGCTGGTAACGGTGTTTTTCAGCCTCGGATTCGCTGTGAACCTCGACAAAGGCCAGCAACTTCCGCATCAGGCTGTCCAGAGATCGTTCGAAGGCCCGAACCGAACTTTCGAATCGTTTCAGAAACAGGATGCGGATCAGGCCGACCACCTGCTTCTGGCGGTTTTGCTCCAAGGGGTTGATGTCTTCGTCTGATCCGGTGTAGTAGGCCAGGGGGTAGTAGATGGCCAGCGTGAACAGAGGGTTTTCTCGTTGGAAGGCCTGTTGAAAGATGTTGAGGGCCTCGCCGTAGGACCTGCGGATCGAGTAGTTGGCGACCCGGGGGTTATTCCTGGTAGGGAAGGAAGCCGCTTCGCCGCGCTCCTGCTCCTGGCTGGCCTTGGCGTAGGATCGGCTGCGCTGTACCACCAGGGCATCGAAAATCTCGTCGGCGGAAAGAAAATCACGGGCGTCCTCTTGGAGTCCCTCCTGGAGGGCTTCGACACTGCCCAGCGACTGTCGCAGTTGTTTTTCCAGGTGGTTGAAGCGTCCGGTGAAGTTGTTCACGCCCAGGGTTCGGGCGAAGTAGGAGTCGTCTCCCCTGGTGAACAGCTCGGCCATATGGCGGAAGTCGGCCAGCCGGTTGTTGATAGGAGTGGCCGTGAGCAGGAACAGGAGCTTAGGTTTGGCCTCCCCGTCAAGCAGGTCGAAGATTCTCCAGTAGCGGGAGCGGCGGTCCTCTTCATCCTCCGGTTTGGCCTGGCGGCCCCGATTGCGAAAGTGGTGGGCCTCGTCGATGATCACCGCGTCGGCTTGACGGGTGAGGTTCTTGAAGGTCTTCGGAAAGTCTCCTTTACGGCTGAGGTCGGTGTGGTTGAAAAGGCGCAGGCTGGAGAAGTCTTGTCCACCTCCGGTACCTACTATGTCAGGCAGCCATTTTCGCAGGTGGGGTTCCCAAACCCCTTCCCGGGCGGCTTTGGGAGCGAACACCACCACCCTCTTGTTCTCGTGCGACACCAGCCGCTCGATGAGCATCAGGCCGACGAAGGTCTTACCGAGACCCACCCCGTCGCACAGAAATGCACCTCCGTAGCGGCGGGCTATCTTCATCAACGACCCATAGGCCTCCTGTTGGTAGCGGTCCAGCTGGTGGAACATCTTGGAACGGTGTTGGTCCCATTCTCCGGCGGTCAGCACATGGCCTCGGAAGTACTCGTGCAGGGCTTTGGCGTAGACCTCGAACGGTTGGTATCGGCGGATGTGGCGTTTGACGACCTTTAGAACCTCTTCGGTGACCGGTTCCGCCTCCACCCAGTGGGACTCGAACCAGTCTTGGAGTTGGGCGACCTCTCGTCCGCTTTGGATCTGGATGTTGAGCTCCACGTTTCGGGTGAGTCCCGGCTTGGTGAAGTTGCTCGACCCGACCAGGGCTTGGGCACCGATTACGTCAAAACGGGAGTGGGTGATGTAGACCTTGGCGTGGAACTTCTTCTTTCGGTAGACCCGACACTCTATCTGGCCGCTTTGGATAGCCTCAACCACCGCTTCGGCCCCGTGCAGGAAGGGGTTGGCGCGTTTTTCTTCTTCCAGGTTGTTGTCTATAAGGCCGATCCGGTTGTTGAGCGCTTTTCCGAACGCTCGGCCGGTTTTCAGCGAAACCTCATCCCCCATGAGAATGCGAACCTTTTCCAGCTGCTGCCATCTGCCGTCCATGGCCAGCAGCGAGCCGATCTCAAAGAACCCGGTGCCGATATCAAACGACCGGGCTACTTCGGTCCACTCACGTAGATAGTCAAGGCCTTTCCAGCCGGTGATGCTGTTGTCAACGATGAACAGATCACCGCCGCCCGGCCCTCTATTAGCCGTCATTACGATTTGCTTTGTCCTCCCGATCTCGGCCTGCTTTTTAGGGGTATCTGGGCCGATTACGAATCCGTCAGGTCATTGTGCAGGCCGCCTGTGACATATCGTAGGCTCGGGCGATTCGTCCAAGCCAGGCACCTTCCTAGAGACTGAGGAAGCCGACTCCGATAACCCCTAGCGCCATCAGTATGGCTACGGCGAGCAAAATCCCACAAGCTATTTGACACATGAGGGTTAACCGGTGGTGGTGCGGGCCAGCATTTCTGCGTACAGAACTGGTGTGATCAGGGGGTCTAGCACTTGAACCGGCACTTGGGTGCGGATGGGGTCCAGGAGGCCGGACCATAGGGTGCAGGCGAAAAAGATCACGTTGGCGTCCCGTTCGTGGAAGGCTCGTTGGGCGGCTTGCAGTGCGGTGGTGCGGGCGGAGGTGTCCATTTCGGCCCGTACTGCGGCTCGTAATCCGTCCGGATCTTCGGCCAGAAGGCGATCAACCTCCTCGGCCGGGGGATGGCCGCTGGGGGCGGCGAACACTCCGGCGAAAATCGATTTGGCACCGTAGCGATGGACGAGACGGCGAATCCAGTTGGCGTCCTGAGGGAGGTTCTCGTCTTCGCCGCTTTCGATGCGGGGACAGACCACCGCCATCCTTCCGAAGGCACGGCCGGTGGCTACGGCGGCCTCCATCGGTCCGGTCACCGGGATGCCGACCAGGTCTTTGGCGTCTTCCAGGCCCGGGTCGGCGGCGCAGGCGATAACCACCGCGTCGAATCCGTCCCTTTCCGCCGTTTCTACCTGGGTGAACAGCTGGTTCATAAACCGGGAATGGGTGGGCAGGAAGGCGGTAGGGGGGACGCCGGTACCCTCCAGCGACCGGACCTCCACCTTGGTATCAGGTGCCAGGGATCGTTCGACCGCTCGTTCGACCATCGGGTTGTAAACGTCAACCCCGAGCGGGTTTATAACCTGGATTCGCATTTTTTAACCTCCGACAGCCGGGTGGAAAGGGGACTCCATCAAGGCCTTATGGTAGATGATGGAGAAGCGGGCCGGCTTCCGCGCGCTCTTGGGTCGACTGTGACTCGGGCTTAGAGCTTCTGATTGGGGGAGAAGACGGTTAGTGGTTGAGCCAGTAGTGCCGGTGTATTTCGGAAGACTCTTCTGCCAGGTGGGGGCCGCTTACCTCGATGGTGCGTTCTCCGCTATGTAAGACGATACGGCAGCCCACACCCTTCATGGTGGGGTTGAGTTTATGGGCACCGGTGTATTGGAGAAGATGGTGTTCGCTCATGCCGTAAACCATGCGGTTGATGCCGCCCCAGTACATGGCACCGGCGCACATGGCGCAGGGTTCGCAGCTGGTGTAGAGGGTGGCTCGGGTGATCTGTTCGGGGGCGAGGGACTCGACGGCCATCCGCATCAGGTTGATTTCGGCATGGTTAAGAGGGCTTTTTCCGGTTATGTCGGAATTTTCCGCCTCCAGCAAAACGTTTCCTTCCGGATCGGCCAAAAGAGCCCCGAAAGGGAGGTTGCCGTTGGCGACCGAACGTTCCGCCACCTTGATAGCCATCTGGAGAAGACGTTTGTCCAAGGCGCTGAGTTCCGACATCAGGATGAAACATTACTCTCGCTTATAAACCACGTTGCCCGTTTGTCCTGACGATTGTCATCACCGCCCGGACACTTTTGCAATCCCCTACTCACGGGAGCACTGGACCAACATCGTCCGGCAGGCCACGCCCCTTCAATGAAGCCCTGGAGCTGACTACCGGACTCTGAGCTGTTCTTGGAGAGGGGCGGGGCGGTTGGAGATGGTGGGCTCTTGGGCCAGCATCTGCCGCCACTCGGCCAACTGTTCCTCCTCCATTCCCAGGGCAAGGGCGGCGGCCTGGTCGATGAGATGGCGTGCCGGACATTCCTCGCCTTGAGAGAGTGGCACCATCTCTAATTCGCAGGCTTCTTCCCAGGCCTGGGCCAGCGCACCCCAGGCCGGGTTGTTCGGTTTAGGTATACCGACCTGACGTAGCTGGGCCAGTGACCAGGTTGGGTAGGTGAGTTTTTTGCTGCGCATATTGAGAAGCAGGAGCCGGGCCGGGGTGGAGTTCCACCAGGCCACCAACGCCTTTCCGGTGGGTTGGTCGGGTATCGATAACGGGACCCAACCTGATCCAACCGTCGGAGAATTCGACCAGAGGGCGTTTATCCGCCCACTTACGGTGTCGTACCGCTGGGCTACCAGGACATGGCTACGTTGCTGCCAGTAACGTTCGGCTAGATGCGCTTTAGTCGGTTTCGGAGTCGCCCATTGTTCGGGTTCGGCTCGGAGCGTTTTTCGCAACTTGGAGCTGATGGACCAGAAGATCTGTACTGCATCGGGTTCTGATTCTTCGCGCTTGGCATATGCGTCTTGGATTCTCCGACCTGCCGGGCCGATGTTATGTCGCAGGCCGGCCGGTTCCAGAAGGGACGAATTGCTCAGAGAGTAGGCGGCTTCGGCCAGTCGGGCGTCGAACCATTGCACCGGCGTCCAGACACCTTCGGCCATCCGCTCGGTCGGCCAAAGGGTTCGGCTGCCCCACTCGGTCCCACCCCCGCCTGCGATGGCATCGGCCACCTCCAGCGCTTCCTGAGGGGTGGAAGGCATCCGGCGAAGGGCGAAGAACTCGGTCGTTGGCGGGGGGGGTCTTGTGCGCGTCGAGCTATAAGCAGGCACTCGTGGATAGCGGTGTTCTCGGAAAAGTTGATCCGCTTCGGGTCATGGGAGGTGATGATCCGCTCAATATGGAATCGGTCTGCAAAGAAGCGCCGTTCTTCTAGGCCGGAAGCACTGACACAGCCGGTGGCAGGCAGTATCTTTGCCAAAGTCCCGGCAGAAGTCCTGATGCTGACCAGAGTCGGGTCAGTACGTTTTTCACCCCCTCCCCCCTTTTTGCTTAACAGCTGATCAGCTAGGGGGGTGAAAAACGTACTGATGCTGTTGGCATCGATTACCTGCCCGGCTTGGGGGTCGACGTGGGTTAGGTGGTCCCGTAGACCCAGCTCGTGCTGCTGCATCTGTTTGACCTGTTCGGTGGTGTATTGGCGGCCCCGTTTGACGTTGTTGGTGAAGGGCGGGTTCATGATGACCAGGTCTAGGTCGCCGGTGGGGAGTTCCAGGTCGGTGTCGTCCACCTGGGCGGCCCCCAGCCCCTGTTGGGTGGCCAACGGTCGAACCAGGCTCCCCAGTGGGTCCTTGGAGTCGGTAGTCCCCAGGATCTCCAGCGAGCCGGCCCTGACGGTGCCGTCCGGCTGCGGCCCGTGCTTCAGGGTGAAGAGGTTTATCCGCCGGTAATCGACGGTGGGTGCCCCCAGGGTCAGGTTGCAGGCGGCCAGCTGCACGGCGTGGCGGTTGATGTCCAGCCCGTGGAGGACGTTTTCGACTATCAGCTTATGGAAATCGGAGGTCTCGTCATCGCTGAGTCGGCGGTGTTCCCCGAGGCGGGACTTGAGCACGTGCATCACCCCCATGAGCAGGGTGCCGGTTCCGCAGGCCGGGTCCATGATCCGCAGTCGGCGAATAGCCTCCTCATCACCCCAGTCGACAAAATCCTGGCCGATGGCCAGTCGGGCCAGCAGCAAGGCGGACAGGTTGTTGGTGTAGAAGGAGCCGGTGGCCTCGGCGTTGGGGAGGATTCGATGATAAAGCGGTCCGGCATGGTCGTAGCCGAGCTCGCTCAAGGAGGTAGCGGTGCGGTTGGCGCACTCGGCCAGGATGCAGAGGGCGGAGCTTGCGAACCGGCGGAGTGGCAGAACCCCCAGCACGGCCAGGGCGGGTTCGAATACCGGTTTGTAGTCCTGTTCCAGGATTTTCTCCCAGTCGCGTTGCAGCGCCTCGGCGGGGAAGGGGTCGCCGGACACCCGGGCCAGGTCGTCCAGCCATTCCATGTGGGGCATGTCGCTGAGGCGGCGGTGCAGCAGGCAGGCGTTTCCTACCAATAGGGCGGCGATGGTACAGATGTCGCGGTGGTTGCGGTCCACGGTCAGCCCCATGGCGGTGGCCAGGTCTTCGGCCAGATCGCCCTCCTCGAAGATTGCCGCCGCCCGCCGGACCGCATAGGTGATCTGGTCGGCCACCAACAAACCCGGCCTACCCAGACCGGAGGCGGCTACCACGTGGGCGTATATACCCAGGTCCTGGCTCAGGTCCAGATCCAATTGGATGCCCTCTATACCCTCATGCTCCTCTCCCGCGGGTTTCCCAATGGTCACGAACTTAAACGGCTCTTCCGCCAAGCGTCCGTCATGGGACTGCAACGCCCGCAGCACCTGACCCAGCGCCCTAAAACCATCGCTTCCTTCCGATAGCGCCTGGGGAAGGTCCTCACCTGGGGCGATGGGGATGGGGACGATGATGTAGCCCAGCTTCTTGCCCTCGGCTAAACGCATCACCCGGCCTACCGCCTGGACGATGTCCACCTGGCTGTCGCGGGGTTCCATGAACACGATGGCGTCGAGGGTGGGCACGTCCACCCCCTCCCCGAACAGCCTGACGTTGCAAAGCACCTGGGCGGTTTCATCCTCATCGCCCGCCTTACCCAACCGGCGCAGGGCCTGGAGACGTTGGTAGGCGTTGTTCCGACCATCCAGATGCTGGGCCTCGATCTTGAGCGAGCGGTCGGCCCCTTCCTCGGCTTGGCGGGCTCGGCGGGTGATAAGCGACCTGAGTTGCCGCTGTTTTAAACCCTCGGCGAAGAACCGCGACCGGATAATGGAGTTGGCGAAGGCAATGGTTCGATGGAGCCGCCCGGGCTGCTCCAGGCCCTCGGATTGGGCGAACCCGTTGATCGCCAAGGAGGTCCCCAGCAGGCGCATCATGTCCTCGCCGGTTACCACAAAGGGATTTTGCCTCTCCTCGCTCAGATACTCGCCTATTCCCAGCCAGGCCTCCCTTAGACCGGGGGTTATGTTTTCGTCGTGAACCCCGAACACGATCACCCGGTAGTCGGAGAGCAGCCGTTCGTTCACCGCATCCTTGAAGGACAGAAAATCCAATTCGGGTCCGTACACCTCCAGGTCGGACATATCCACCGTCTCAAAGCCCTTGGTTTTCATAGCAAGGACCGAGCTGGCTGTGTAGATGCGGGGGGTGGCGGTCATGTAAAGGCGTTTTTGGGATCGCAGGAACTCCTCCCGGTGCACCGACTGGAAACCGTTGTATTCGTCCAGCAGGTGCGGCGATCCGGCCCGATCCACTCCGGTGGTGCGGTGGGCTTCGTCGCATATGGTGAGGTCGAAGGCGGGCGCTTGATGGTCACGCTGGGCCCGGGTGAGATGCATCAAAGACTGGTAGGTGCAGAACACCACCCGGGTGTTATCCGATTCTTGGCTGAGCAGTTGAGCCAGCTCTTCCGGGTCCGAGGTAACCGGACATTCCAAGCCGTACAGGTGGATTTCGTTGGTTTCTCCTCTACCTCCGGCCGAATAGTCGGAGCAGACCACCCGACATTCCAGGGGGCGAACGGTGTGGCGGAGCCACTCTCTACGGGCCTGGGACACCAGGGCGATGCTCGGGGCGAGGAACAGGATCCGGCCCCCGTCGGGCACCACCTGCTCCGCAATCCGCAGCGAGGTGAAGGTTTTGCCGGTGCCACAGGCCATGGTCATCCGGCCGCGGTCGTGATGCTTGAGCCCGTGGACTACCTTGTCGATCGTCTCCAGCTGTCGGGGCCAGGGGGTTCGCACCGGACGTTCGGCCTCTTCTTCGGAGATCGGGTCGTCCAAATGGCGCAGGAAGTCGATCCGGCTGATCGGAGGGGATCCATCACGAATAACCGCCTCGGCGGGCCCGGTCAGGTCGCAGGTGAGGACTATCCAGCGCATCGAATACAGCGGATTTTGGGTGGCCACCAGAAAATCGTTGAGATCGCTCTTGGAGAGGCGGTGGTCCTCGGCGTAGCATTTGCATTGGATGGCGATCCAGCTGCCGTCCTTGTGCCGGGCTACCAGGTCGATTCCAATGTCCCAGCCGTCGAGTCCGGTCAAGGCTTCCCGCTCTTCCCAGTCCTTCCAGCGCTGGACTTTTTCGATCTCGTATTCCGGGTTGTCCTTGAGCACCCGCATGGTCAGGTTCTCGAACCAGAAGCCTTTTTCGTATTCGTCCCGACTGTCCCGCCGGATCCGATCCAGTGTTTCGCCTACCGTTTGCACCATGGTTCTTACCCTAATGGGTTAACCTATCCGGTTCGGCCATCTTTATCAGCGGCCCTTCCAGACGGGAGGGCGTTTTTCTGTGAAGGCTTGGGGTCCTTCTTGGGCGTCTTCGGAGTTCAGCATTTGTTGGTAGGAGTCGATGGCTCCGGAACGTAATAGGGTGAGGGCGGTTTCGGTTGGTAGGGATTCGGTTTTTCGGCCTATGTCCAGGATGGCGGCCACGGCCAGGGGGGCCATGGTTGCTATCCGGTCGGCCAGGGCATGGGCTGCCTTCAGGAGATCGGGGAGAGGGACCACCTGGTTGACCAGGCCGTATTGCAGTGCTTCTAGGGCGCTGAGTTTCCGGCCTGCGATCAGTACCTCGTTGGCTATCGGCTCGGGTAGTAGTTTCGGGAGCTGTACCGAGCCAATATCGGGTATCACCCCTACGGCGGCCTCGGGGAGGAAGAACTTGGCATGGTCGGCTGCTATCACCAGGTGGGAGGAGATCACCAGCTCGAAACCACCGCCCACCGCCAGGCCGTTGACGGCTGCTATCACCGGCTTGTTCAGGCCGGGCAGCTCAGGGAAGCCACCGAACCCGCCGACCCCGTAATCCGATTCGTAGGATTCGCCTTCGGCTGCGGCGGCCAGGTCCCATCCGGCGCAGAAGAACCTTTCGCCCGCACCGGTGAAGATGGCGGCGCGGAGTCGGGGATCGTCCCGAAAGTCAGCGAAGATCTCCCCCAACTTTCGGCTGGTAGCAGCGTCGATGGCGTTGGCCTTGGGTCGGTCCAGCACGACCTCCAAGGTAGAACCATGCCGTCGAACCCGAACCGACTCCTCACTCATCCGGAGGCGAAGTGTAGAACCTTATCTTAAGGGCATTTATTGGGCGATATCTACCAACTCCAAGAAATCGTCTTCGGAAATGATCCGAAGGTCTACACCCTTGCCGATCAGGTGTTCCGCCTTCCGATGCTTGCTGCTTTTTTCATAGCCGGCAAGTCTGGACATATTCTGGATTCCGACCACCAGCAGGGTGGTTTCCTTGGTTACGTTGGCACCGACGTTGCAGCCGACCGAGGCGGCGACGTCGGCCGCTTCCCGCCTTACCATGCCTAGACGCCCCGTAAAAACCACAGTCTCGCCGTATAGAACACCCTCCGGATTACCCTGCCTCTTTATGGGTGGAGACGATCCTCTTTGCCGTCGTTTACGCGGGTATATTCCGCGCTGCACGCGGTCAAGCCATTGGTTGATGGTTCGGCCTGTTATGTCGCAGGCTTGTATAACTATTTCTGCCGCGGCCCTGGCGTCTTCGAGGGCGTTATGGTGAATGAAGTCGATACCTAAATCGTCAGCAACATTTCCCAAACCGTAACCACTGCGAGCATATTTTTCAGGCCAGGCTCTACGGACGATCTGGGCGCTGTCTAGCCAGGTCACTTTCAAGGGTTCAACATCATATCGGGTGGCGGCGCGGTTGAACGCCACCCGATCAAATGCCGTATGACAGACCAGGACACTGCCGCCAAGGCGCGACCTCAGGTATTCCATAACGAGGGGAAGGGTGGGTTGGCCTTCAACGTCTTGCTCGGTGATACCGTGTATTGAAACACTCCAAGGATCAAACCAGTCTTCCGGGTCAACCAACGTAACGAACTGTTCGGCTATCTTCCGATTTTCTACCCGAACGAAACCCACCTGGCAGATGCTGGCGTAGTTCACATTGGCGGTTTCGACGTCTATAGCACTGAAGCTAACCATGACTGGGACCTTCTTGAGCGAATGTATTCCTCAAGCTATTCCCTGACAGTGACATTTTTGGTTCGGAGAATCGCTGAGCGAGTGTTATTCATCTCTAG